>NZ_LZMJ01000026.1:0-76341 GCF_001665495.1 Rhodococcus sp. 852002-51564_SCH6189132-a | reverse complement strand
CGGGCCCCCCCCCCGCCCCCCCCCCCCGCCCGCCCAGCCGTTGTGAAAACGTCACTGTGACGTTTTCACGTGGTCTAGCGGGTCCCGCTGTGGACACCTATCTGCGTCGATATCATCGGCGCGGCAGTGACAACGCGATCCGGGAAGGTCGACCGTGACGCAACCACGGCTCCTGCGTTCCTGGGTGGTCTTCGCGATCACCACCGTCCCGTTCTATCTCTGGGGTGCACTCACCGACGGTGAATTCGACATCACCGGTGCGCGTCTGCCGGTCAGTGCGTTGATGTTCGTCTGCCCGGCACTTGCGGCCCTCGCCGCCGGCGGCGGGCGCGAGTCGGCCCGGCGGCGCATGTGCACGCTGCCGCGCGCGCTGTGGCTGATCGTCGCACTGTTTGTATCAGCTGCGCTGGTGCTGGTCGCATCCATCGTGGTCGCCGGTACCGGTCCGTCCGGCATCTCGGTCTCCCTCGTGGCGGTCGTCGGTGCGTATTTCGTTGCGGCGGTGTTCGAGGAACTCGGGTGGACGGTGGACGCTCCTGGCGGCGAGCGGGATCTGCTCGCCTGTCGCGTCCGCGGTGGCCGTCGGGGTCGCCGTGCTCGTCCTGACCTGTCTGCGGGTCGCGTCCCGCCGGGTCGAAGGTGCGGACTCCCCTCCTCCGCCTCGGACGATGAACCCAGAAACGTCACAGTGACGTATTAATCTCGCCTCCCGTGCATTATGACGCTCGCCGCAACCGCCGCAACTGCGCGGACAGATAATCCCGGGCACGGCGATGACCACCGACCCGGACGAGTTCGTCGGCGAGCTCCTCGAGCAGTCGTGACAGCAGCTCCTCGTCGGGTGACCAGCCCTCGCGCTGCCGGCACCGGTCGAGCCATTCGACCGGCGCGATGTGTCCGCGGTCGGCGTTGCAGCGTCGGCACGCGGCAACCTCGTTGGCGGTGATGCTCGGCCCGCCCTTCAGGCGCGGCACCAGATGATCGGTGGTCGGGGTGATCAGCCGCCCGAACTCCCGTCCACACCACAGGCACCGCCCATCCTGACGGTCCAGGGCGAGCGAGAGTCGGGTGACTCGGTCCATCCTCCGATCGTCGCCTATCGGCGCCGCCGTAGTCGCCGATGAGTCCGATCCGGTGTCCCGAAGACTGTTTCAGGGGCGTGCTTCGAGGACGAGGTTGAAGGGTGTTTCGGTGGCGCGGCGGAAGGTGCCGAATCCGGCTTCGGCCGCGACATCGGCGAGCCGTCGCTCCCCGGCCTGCGCGCCGAGCCCGAGCGCGACCGGCTGGTCGAGGGACGACGGGGTGCACAGCACCGTCGATGCGGCGTAGTACATCCGGCCGACCGGGTTGAGGTTCTCGGGCAGGCTGTCGCGGGCGAACGGTTCGACGAGCATCACCGCGCCGTCGTCGGCGAGCGCGCCGCGCGCGTACCGCAGTGCGCCGACGGGATCGCCCATGTCGTGCAGGCAGTCGAAGTAGCAGATCAGGTCGTAGTCGGATCCGGGGAAGTCGGTCGCGGAGGCGACGGTGAAGGTGGCGTTGTCGACGCCCTCCTCCGCGGCCAGTTCCGTCGCCCGCGCGATGGACGCGTCGTGGTAGTCGAAGCCGCGGATGGTGGACTGCGGGAACGCCTGCGCGAGCAGGGTCGTGGAGACACCGTGGCCGCAGCCGATGTCCGCGACGGTGGCGCCGGCGCGCAGTGTGTCGACGACCCCGTCGAGGGCGGGCAGCCACACGTCGACGAGGTTGGCGCGGTAGCCGGGGCGGAAGAACTGTTCGGTGCCGACGAACAGTTCGGGATCGTGTTCGTGCCAGCCGAAACCTTCGCCGTTGCGGATGCGTTCGGCGATGCGGCTGCGGTCCTTGTACACGGAGCCGATCAGGTGGAAGCCGCCGGCCAGGTAGACGGGGCTGTCCTCGCGGGCGAGGGTCATGGCGTGTTCCGGTGCCAGACTGAACGTTCCGGCGTCGGGATCGTAGGTGAGATAGCCGCTGGCGGTCTCGGCGGAGAGCCATTCGCGCAGATAGCGTTCGCGGATGCCGGTGCGGTCGGCGAGTTGTTCGCTGCTGACCGGGCCGGCTTCGTCGAGCGCGCGCCACAGTCCGAGTTCGGCGCCGATGAGCACCAGTGCGCCGTTCATGGCCGCACCCATGTCGACGACGAGTTGTCCGAGGGTCTGCTCGAGTCGTGCTTGGTCGGGTTCGTGCATCTCCGTGGTCATCACGCACCTCCTGGCGATGGGAGTACTCGCTCACGGTAGGTCGCGTGGCCGGTTCCGCGGCGACGGCTCGGGTTCGATCGGGTGTCGATCCGGGTGGCGGTGCGTAGCGGGAGGTCACGAACCGGGTGGTGGCGGGAGGATTCGGGGGTGCGTGGCGTGTTGCAGACAGCTACGCTTGTAGCAGACTGCAACATCAGGAGGCCGTCATGACGTCATCCACCGACAAGGTCACCCGCTTCGACGCCGAACTCGTCGACAGCGCCATCGCCGAGGGCGGCCGCCAGAACCGCACCGGACGCCAGCAACTCGAGTACTGGGCCCGCATCGGCCGCGCGATGACCGCCCACGAGACCGCCTCCCTGCACCGGGTGCACGAGGCGCTGGCCGGGACACGGGAGCTGAGCGAGCTCACCGCCGCCGAGGGACGGCTGTTCGACGCGGAGATCGATGCGCTCCTGGCGGACGGGCTGGCCCGCACCGACTACGCCGAGATTCTCGCCGCGCGTGGGGTCACCACGGTGGTGCTCGACGACGAAGGCCGGCTGGTCGAGCAGCGTCCCGACGGTAGTCGCCAGGTGCTCGACGACGCATGAGGCGTCTGGATCTGATCGTCGGTCCCAACGGTTCCGGCAAGTCGACGTTCGTCGAGTTGTCCCTCGCTCCCCTGCTGCCGCGCAGCGTGTTCGTCAATGCGGATGTGATCGCGCGGCAGCGCTGGCCCGACCGGGCGGAGGAGATGTCGTACGAGGCGGCGCAGCTCGCCGCGGCGGCGCGGGACCGGTTGCTGCGGCAGGGCCGGTCGTTCATTGCGGAGACGGTGTTCTCGCATCCGTCGAAGCTGGAGTTGATCGACCGCGCGCACGAGGTGGGGTTCACGGTGGTGCTGCACGTGATGCTGGTGCCCGAGGCGATGTCGGTGCTGCGTGTACAGCACCGGGTGGCCTCCGGTGGGCATGCGGTGCCCGAGGACAAGATCCGGGCGCGTTATCGGCGGTTGTGGCCGCTGGTGGCCGAAGCGATCGGCCGCGCCGATCAGGCGTCGGTGTACGACACGGCGTCCGGGACCCCGGTGGTGGTGGCGCGGTTCGCCGGCGGGGTGCCGGTGGGTGCGGTGCGCTGGCCGGGATGGGCGCCGGCGGCGCTCACCGGGCTCGGCTGAGAGATCCGGGCCCGGTGGGCGGATGCGTCGAGGTCAGTTCCGGCGGTCCCCGTTGCGTCCGGCGACCTGCAGGGGTCCCGGTAGTAATGGCGCAAAAAACAACGAGGTTCGCGTAGCGCCTGGTCGGCGGTGATTTCTCGGTTCGGGCTGCGGGCCGGGGTGGTTGGTGCTTGGCTTGGCTGCCGATGAGGTTGGTCGGCGTTTTGGAGGCTGGGGTTCGTGGCGACGCGGGTATTCGCGGACGAGGAGTTGCAGCGCCTGCGGGAGTTCCCGGAGATCAGTCGTGAGGAGTTGTTCCGGTACTTCACGCTGACCCCGGCGGATCTGGCGTTCGTTGCTCCGCAGGGCAGGGGCCCTGCGGTCCGTCTGGGCCTGGCGGTGGCGTTGTGCACCTTGCCGTGGCTGGGGTTCGTGCCGGACAAGGTGTCGTCGGCGCCGCCGGTGGCGGTGGCCCGGTTGGCGGATCAGCTGAATGTCGATGCGGTGCAGCTTCGTTCGTATGGCAAGCGGGCGCAGACGCGGACCGAGCATGTGCGGCTGGTGGCCCAGTATCTGGGGTGGCGGCCGGCCGGGTCGATGGAGTTGAAGGAGCTGGATGAGTTCCTTCTGGCGCGGGCGATGGAGCACGATTCGCCGACGCTGTTGTTCCGGCTGGCGTGTGAGTACCTGATCTCGGCGCGGGTGATCCGGCCGGGCCCGGACACGGTGGTCCGCCGGGTCGCGCATGCTCGCACGCAGGCGCAGCGGGAGACCTATGACCGGTTGGCGCGCGAGTTCACGCCGCAGCGGTGTAAGGAACTGGATGCGTTGCTGGTCGCCGACCCGTCTATCGGGATGTCGCGGTTGCGGTGGTTGTCGACCGGCCCGGTGGAGGCGTCGGCGACCGCGGTGAAGGCCGAGGTCGAGAAGCTGGTGTTCCTGCGCAACCTGGGCGCGGATGAGCTGGATATGTCGGTGCTGCCGGCGGAGCGGCGGCGGTTCCTGGCGACTGTGGGCCGACGCTTGACGGGCCAAGCCTTGGAACGCCGGGATCCGCAACGCCGCTACCCGATCCTGCTCACGGTGTTGGCTCAGTCGGCCACCGATGTGCTCGACGAGGTGGTGCAGCTGTTCGATCAGGCGATCTCGGCCAGGTTGAGCAAAGCCGAACGCCGGATGCGCGACGAGCTCGCCGAGCGCGGTAAGGCCGGAGAGGATCGGCAGGGGTTGCTCGACGACTTGCTGGCCATCATCACCGACACGCAGATCCCTGACGAGGAGATCGGCGGCCTGATCCGGGGCGATCGGATCGGATGGGAGCGGTTGCGGGCCGCGGTCGCGCAGGCCAAACCTCGGCTGCCGCGCGATCACGGGCACCTGGCCGCTCTGGACAGCTCGTACTCCTATCTGCGGCAGTTCACCCCGCAGGTGCTGTCGACAGTCCGGTTCGCCGGCGGCACCGCGGCGATCGAGCTGCTGATCGGGGTGCACATGCTGCGGGAGCTGAATGCGACCGGTACCCGCAAGGTGCCCGACGACGCGCCGACGGGGTTCGTGCCGACGAAGTGGCGCGGCTACCTCGACGAGGCCCGCAAAGCCGGCAACACCACCGCCTATCGGCACTACTGGGAGCTGTGCGTGCTGCTGGGGCTGCGGGACGGGTTGCGCAGCGGCGACGTGTTCGTGCCGGGGTCGCGCCGCTACGCCGACCCGGCCGCTTACCTGCTGACCCCGCAGGCGTGGGAGCCGCAGCGTGACGAGTTCTGCCGCCTGGTCGGCAAGTCCGCTGATCCGGCCCGCGCCCTGGCGACCGCCACCGACGAGCTGCACGACGCTATGAGCGAGTTGGAGAAGGTGCTCGCCGACGGCGACGGCCCGGTCCGTCTCGATGAGGCCGGTGACCTGGTGGTCTCGCCGCTGTCGGCAGAAGACGTTCCGGCCGAAGCGGTGGCGTTGAAGCAGGAGTTGACGGAGATGCTGCCGTTCGCGCCGATCGTGTCGCTGTTGATCGAGCTGGACAAACGCACCGGCTACCTGGACTGCTTCACCCACGCCGGCGGTAAGCAGTCCCGCACCCCGGAGTTGAAGCGCAACCTCATCGCGGTGCTGCTGGCCTACTCCACCAACCTGGGTCTCACCCGTATGGCGGAGGCCTCCGGCATCTCCTACGACATCCTGGCCTGGACTTCGGAGTGGTATGTGCGGGAGGAGACGCTGCGGGCGGCGAACCTGACGATCATCGACTACCACCAACGCCTGCCGCTGACCCCGATCTTCGGGGCCGGCACCCTGTCCTCCAGTGATGGGCAGCGGTTCCCGACCCGTGGCAAATCGGTCACTGCCAGAGCGTTGAGCCGCTATTTCGCGAACGAAGGACTGAGCACGTATACCCATGTCACCGATCAGCACGCCACCTACGGCACGAAGGTCATCGTCGCGACGAGACGTGAAGCTCACTACGTGCTGGACGAAATCCTCGGCAATGCAACGGATCTGCCGATCACCGAGCATGCGACCGACACGCACGGCGTCACCCTGGTGAACTTCGGGCTGTTCGACCTGCTCGGGTTGCAGCTCTCGCCCCGCATCCGGGACCTGGGCCGGATCACCCTGTACCGGGCGGCGCCGCGAGCCCAGGTCGAGTCCGCGTTCCCGCACGCGGGCCCGCTTTTGACCCGGCGGTGCAATCTCGATCTGATCGCCGAGCACTACGACGACCTGCTCCGGCTGGCCGGGTCGCTGAAGTTCGGGCACGCCACCGCGTCGCTGCTGGTCGGCAAGCTGTCGGCGTCGGGCCGGCAGAACGCCCTCGCGGCGGCGCTCAAGGAGTACGGGGCGCTGCGGCGCACGATCTACGCCGCCCGGTATCTGTCCGACCCGGGCTATCGACGCAAGATCTCCCGCCAGCTCAACAAGGGCGAATCCCTGCACGCGCTCCGCCGCGACCTGCTCTACGCGCATGAAGGAACCGTGCGCGCGAGGCACCTGGAGGGACAGACCGAACAGGCATGGTGCCTCACGTTGGCGACCAACGCCGTCATCGCCTGGACCACGGAGTATTACGGTCTGGCGACCGAACAGATGCGGCGGGCCGGGCGGCGCATCGATGACGAGGTGCTGGCGCACATTTCTCCGGCGCACAGCGAGAACATCAACTTCTTCGGCGCCATCGAGGTCGACATCGACGCCGAACTGGCCCAGCTCGGCCCCACCGGGTACCGGCCGCTGCGGGTCCGCGACACCCTCTTCTGACCGCCGGCTACCACCTTCCGGGAGAGGGTGCTGGGGCGTAGCTGGGCACATCGGTGGCCTGGGTTGGGTCAGCGACAGCGTGGTGGTTCGGTGGCGGTGAGGACGCGGTCGCTGATCGGGCGCAGCTGGGCGTAGGCGTCGGCGACGGGCAGCACGAGCCCGGTGGGGTGCCGGCTCTGCCAGTCGGCGGCCGCCACGGCGGTGGCGAAGTAGCGGCCGGGGTTGCAGGTGGTGGCGCGGACCCGGGTCGGGTCGAGTTCGTCGGGGCCGGGTACAGAGATGACCGCGGTGGCCGGGTCGAGGCCGCTGACCCCGGAGGCCGGGTCAACGGACAGTCGGATGGTGGTTCCGGTTGCGGCGCAGGTGGATTCGACGGTGGCGGGGCGACCGATGATGGCGGGGAACAGCAGGGTGTCGGCGGCGCACCAGGTGTAGAGCTGGTGGCCGTCGACGGTGAACCGGTGCGGGGTGGGATTGAGGGTCAGGCCCCAGCCGAGGATGCGGTGCCGGTCGTCGTATTCGATGTCCGCGGCGGCGGGCGCGTTCTCGACGTCGGCGACGCTGGCGCCGGCGGCGGTAGCGAGCTGTTCGATGGTGATCGGTTCACCGGCCGCGAGCAGCCGCATCGCGGTGCCCATCAGGTTCGTTCCCGTATTGGCGGTGGAGTCGAACAGTGTGTCGACGATGGTGGTGGCGAACGGGTTGGTCGTCATCGCTGGTGTCCCCTCGGAGCGTGTAGTCACGGGTGTGGGATCGAGTGTCGGGCTTGCCACCGCAGGGAAGGTCAAGCGCCGCAGCCGCATGTCCTCGGATCCGGCACCCACGGCGGGGCGGCGGCTCGGTCGTGGCTGGTCGCCCGGGTCAACGCGTCGTGGTGGTGGTGTTCGAACTCGTCGATGCGGCGGCGCTGCTCGTCGAGGTCGCGGATGCGGTCCTCGATCCGGGTCCGGGAGCGGGCCAGTAGTTCGGCCAGCTGCGGTCCGACCGGCCGGGCGCTGTCGTCGCAGGTGGCGGCGAGCTGACGGATTTCGGCCTCCGTGAGGCCGAGGCCGCGCAGGGTGGCGATGACCTCGACGCACCACAGCGCGTGTTCGTCGAAGAGCCGGTATCCGGCCCGGCTGCGGCCGAGGCTGTAGATCAGGCCCAGGTCGTGGTGGCGGCGTAGTACTTTCGCCGGCACTCCGGTGCGGCGGGCCAGGTCTCCGATGGTCATCACCGGTGTGTTCATGACGGCTCGATCCGGTCCTCAGCCCGCGCAGCAGGACAGCTTGGCGACATCGGCGGTGAAGGTTTGGGCGGTGAGTTTCAGCGCTTCGGCCATGGTCAGATACGGCGCCCAGGTGCGGGCGAGCTGGTCGACGGTCATGCCCGCGGTGATCGCGTACCCGGCGGCGGTGATCAGATCCCCGGCACCCTCGGCGACGGCGTGCACGCCTAGCACCCGCCCGGTCCCGGCCTCGGCGACGAGTTTGACCACACCACGGGTGTCCCGGTTGACCAGGGCACGCGGCACGTTCGCACCGGTGAGCAGCCGCGACTCGGTCCGTAATCCGGCTGCGGCGGCTTGGCTGTCGGTGTGGCCGACCGCGGCGATGGCCGGGCTGGTGAATGTCACCCGCGGCAGCGCCGTGTAGTCCAGGGTGCGGCCGGCGTGCCCGAGGGCGTTGCCGGCGGCGAGTGTGCCCTGCGCCGCCGCGACGTACACGAATTGGGGGCCGCCGGCCACGTCGCCCGCGGCCCAGATCCGCGGGTTGCTGCTGCGCTGGTGGGCGTCGACGACGACGGCGCCGCGGTCGTCGGTGCGTACCCCGACCGCCGCCAGATTCAATCCGGGGGTGTCGGGGCGGCGGCCGGTGGCGATGAGCAGCTGGGCGGCCCGCAGTTCGGTGTGGCCCCGTCGGCGGTGCGGACGGTGACGAGTTTCTCGCCGCCCTCGGCCAGTGCCTTGTCGAGGGTGGCGCCGGTGAGCACGGTGATGGCTTCGTCGGCGAACACCTGCGCGATGGCCCGGGAGATCTCGGGTTCCTCGAACGGCGCCAGCCGATCCAGGGCCTCGATCACCGTGACCCGGGTGCCGAGCCGGGCGAACAACTGTGCCTGTTCGAGACCGATGGCGTTGCCGCCCACCACGATCAGCGACCCCGGCAGGACGTCGAGCTCCATCGCGGTGGTCGAGGTCAGATACCCCGCCTCGGCGAGCCCGTCGGTCGGCGGCGCCCACGGCGCGGCGCCGGTCGCGATCAGGTACTGATCGGCGTCGATCACCCGCGGGCCATCGGCCCCCTGCTCGACCCGCAGCACCGGTGCGTCGGTGGTACCGGTGAAGACGGCGGTTCCCGAGACGATCTCCCAGCCGTAGTCGGCGGCCAGGTCGAGGTACTTCTCGCCGCGAAGCCGGTCGACCAGCGCGTTCTTGCCCGCGATCAGCTCGGCGAAGTCCACCGGTGCCCCGGTCGCCGCCAGCCCCGGGAACCGGTCGGCGCTCGCCGCGGTGTGCCGGGCCTCCGCGGCGGCCAGCAGCGCCTTCGACGGCACGCAGCCCACGTTCACGCAGGTGCCGCCGATCGCGGCGCGCTCGACCATCACCACCCGTTTGCCGAGGTTGACCGCGGCGATGGCGGCGGCGAACGCCGCCGAACCGGAACCGATGATCGCCAGATCGGCGCGCGGGGATGTCGTGGTCACGGCGGGTTCTCCTTGCTGGGGGACTCCGGTCACGGAACAGGTTGCTATTCGCGTTGACGAATATCTCCGGACATCATACTATGCGCTTATCCGAATAGTTCAACTTTCTTCTTGTGGAGGCGATCCCCTTGCCCCGGTCCACGACCGCCGCCGTCACCGCGCCCGGTGGCGAGACGGCCTGCACGCACCTGGATGCGACGGCGAAGTTCTTTCGCGCGCTGTCGGATCCGACGCGGTTGAAGCTGCTGGAGTTCATCTTGGCCGCCGAGCGCACCTCCGCGGAGTGTGTCGAGCATGCCGGGATCTCCCAGCCGCGGGTGTCGGTGCACCTGTCCTGCCTGGCCGACTGCGGTTATGTGACCGCGCGCCGTGACGGCAAGAAGCTGCGCTACTCCGTCGGCGACCCACGCGTCGCGGACCTGGTGATGCTGGCCCGCTCCCTCGCCGCCGACAACGCCGCCGCGCTGACCTGCTGCACCCGCATCGACACCGCTCGTGTGAACGGAGCAGGACATTGATGAACGTACGCAACAACTCCACGGGGATCGGCGGCCCGCTCGCGGTGGTGGGTGCCGCCGTGGCCATGATCGTGTGCTGCGCCGGACCGGCCTTGATCGCGGCCGGTGCGCTCACCGCCCTCGGCGGTGCGCTGCGCAGTTGGGGACCGATCGTGGCCGCCGCGGTGATGGTCCTCGCCGCCGTCGGCTACACCGCGCGCCGTCGTAAGCCGCCGCAGCGAGGGACAGTCCGCGGACTGCTGGGCACCCGCCGATCGCATCAGCCCAACGCGTCGACCGATCGGAGTTCCCAGCCGTGACCACGCCGATCACCCGACGCACGGTGAGCGCGGCGCTCGCCGCCCTGGCGGTCACGGTGCTGGCTGCCTGCGGCACCGACACCGCCTCGCCCCGCGCCGCCACCGACCCCGTCACGGTCACCGCGCTGTCCGGGGCGCCGGTGACCGTGCCCAGCGGCAAGCCGACGGCGATGTTCTTCTTTTCGGTCGGCTGCGGTGAATGCGTGGGCGGCGCGAAGTCGCTGTCGCAGGCTGCGCGACAACTCGGTGACACCGCCGCTTTCGTCCTGGTCGACATGGATCCGGCCGAACCTGCCCAGGTCGTCACCGACTTCCAGCAGCAAACCGGGACCGACACCGTGCCCGCGGTCATCGACACCGATGCGACCCTGACCAAGCGGTACTCCGTGGCCGCCCTGTCGACCCTGCTCGTCGTCGACCCCGGCGGTGCGGTCGCCTACCGGGCCGCCGACCCGTCCGCCGATCAGATCACCGCCGCGCTGGCGAAGGCCGGGGACCGGTGAACGGGCTGCTGGCCTTGGCGTTCACCGCGGGCATGCTCGCCCCGGTCAATCCGTGCGGTTTCGCGCTGCTGCCGGCCTGGATCACCCACACCCTCGGCGACACCGCCACCGAACCGCTCGGGGTACGCACGGCGCGGGCGCTGCGAACCGGCGTCGCTTTTACCCTCGGGTTCGCGGGCACCCTGGCCGTGGCGGGGCTGGCCATCAGCGCCGGTGCCCGCGCGCTGATCAGCGCCGCGCCGTGGCTCGGTCTGGTCGTCGGTGTCGCCCTGGTATTGCTCGGTGTCGTCATGTTCACCGGCCGCGTGCTCGGTCTGCGACTGCCCACCCGAGCGCTGCGCCCGGCCACCGGGCCGGGCGGCACAACCGGGATCGTCCTCGCCGGGATCGGCTACGCCGCGGCGTCGCTGTCGTGCACGTTCGGGGTGCTGCTGGCCGTCATCGCCCAGGCCCAGGCCACCGCGGGCTGGGGTGCGCTGCTCGCGGTGTTCGTCGCCTACACCCTCGGCGCCGCGACGATCCTGCTGCTGGTCAGCCTCGCCGCCGCGGCCGCCGGTACCGCGCTCACCCACCATCTCGCCGCCCTCGCCCGGCACGGCACCCGCATCACCGCGACCGTGCTCATCCTCACCGGCGCCTACCTGGCCTGGTACTGGCTGCCCGCCGTCACCGGCGACACCACCGGCACCAACGGATTCGCGGCCCTGTCCACCACCGCCAGCACCTGGCTGCAGAACCACACACCACTGATGGCGACGATCGCGGCACTGACCGTGCTCACCGCCGCCGTCACCGTCCTCGCTCACCGCATGATCCGGCGCCGCGTTACCGATGCCGCACCCGTCGACTGCTGCACCCCGACGACCGTCATCGAGGAAGGGCGCCCGCAATGACCGAACGCTACGACACCCTCGTGCTCGGCGGCGGAATGTCCGGGCTGCCACTGGCGCTGCGCGCCGCCCGCCACGGCCGGGTCGCCTTCGTCGAGAAGGAACTGCTCGGCGGGACCTGCCTGAACCGGGGCTGCATCCCCACCGAGACGATGATCGCCTCCGCCGCCGTCGCCCATCAGGCCCGCCGCGCCGCCGAGTTCGGCGTCCGCGTCGGCGGTCCGGTCACCGTCGACCTGGCCGCCGTGGTGGAGCGTAAGAACACCCTCGTCGATTCCATCCGGGCCGGATCGTATCGGGCCGTCGAAAAATCCGCCGACCTCGACTTCTACCACGCCGCAGGACAATTCACCGGTAACCGGCGCCTCACCGTCGACGGCACCACCCTGACCGCGGACCGGATCATCCTCGCGACCGGCACCCGCACCACCCTCCCGGCCATCGACGGCTTGGATGCCGTGCCCTACTACACCTCCCGCACGCTGCTCGACCTCACCGAACTACCCGCCCACCTGCTCGTCGTCGGCGGCGGCTACGTCGGCTGCGAATTCGCGCAGATGTTCCGGCGATTCGGCGCCGAGGTCACCATCGTCCAGCGCGCCGACCGGCTGCTGCCCGGGGAAGACCCCGACATCAGCGCCGCCGTCGCCGACGGCATGACTGCCGACGGCATCACTGTCGCGACCGCCACCACCTGTACTCACGCCGCCGGGACGGCCGGCAACATCCGGATCGGCTGCACCGGCACCGAGACCGCCGAGATCACCGGCAGCCACCTGCTGCTCGCCACCGGGCGCACCCCCAACACCGACGCCCTGGGCCTGGAACACCTCGACCTGCAACCCGACCCGCACGGCTTCCTCACCGTCGGCGACACCCTGAACACCTCCGCCGACAACGTGTGGGCGATCGGCGACCTGCGGGGCGGGCCGATGTTCACCCACACCGCCCGCGACGACGCCGACATCGTCTACCGCACCGTCTACCGCGACCAGGACCGCACCACCACCGGACGTGTCGTGCCGCACGCGGTGTTCACCGACCCCGAAGTCGGAGCCGTCGGCCTGACCGAACCCGCCGCCCGCGCAGCCGGCTACGACGTGATCATCGGCCGCCAGAACTTCACCGGCGTTGCCAAAGCACGCGCCATCGGCAACACCCGCGGCCTGGTCAAATTCGTCGCCGACGCCGCCACCGACCGGATCCTCGGCTGCCACATCGCCGGACCCGACGGCGGCGACCTCGTCCACGAAGCCGTCATCGCCATGACCTGCGGCGCCACCTACGGCCAACTCGCCGCCGCCATCCACATCCACCCCACCCTCGCCGAAGCCGTCAACGCCGCCGCCGGCGGCGTCCACCGACCCGCCGCCGACTGATCCCACAGATAACACCCTGTTATCTGTGGCACCATGAAACCCGGCCTGCGACGACTCCGCTCCGGCGGTGCGCGAAGCGGCCCTGTTATCTGTGGCAAGCAGGCCAGGGAGGTCACAATGTTGTCGTCCGGGATCACCGTCCGCGCCGCCGGCGACGGCTTCCTCGACTCGATCCGCTCCCCGAACACCCGCCGCTCCTACGCCATCGCCGTCGATAAGACCACCGCCAGGCTCGGCGAGGCCCGGCCGCTGGCCAATGTCGCCGACGACGAGATCGGCGAAACCCTGGAAACTTTGTGGGGCGAGGCGGCGGTCAACACCTGGAACGCCCGCCGCGCCGCGGTCGCGTCTTGGCTGGCGTGGTGCCGCGAGCACGGACACCTCGCCCCGGCGGTCCCCGCGTGGGTGAAACGCTCCACCCCGCCGGACTCGGCCACCCCGGTGCGCTCGCGCACCGCGATCGACCGGCTCATCACCCGCCGCGACATCGACCTGCGGGATAAGACGCTGTGGCGGATGCTCTACGAAACATGCGCCCGCACCGAGGAACTGCTCCAGGTCAACATCGAAGACCTCGACCTGGCCGGGCGGTGCTGCCCGGTGAAGTCCAAGGGCGCCAAGCCCCGCACCCGCCGCCGCGGCGCCGCCCATCACGAGTACGCGCACGAGCTCGTGTACTGGGACGCGGGTACCGCCCGGCTCCTGCCACGCCTCACCAAGGGCCGCACCCGCGGACCGCTGTTCGTCACCCACCGCCGACCCGGACCCCGCAAAGCCGTCGCCGACCGCGACATCTGCCCCGACACCGGCCTGGCCAGGTTGTCCTACGGCCAGGCCCGCGCCCTGCTCGATGCCGCCACCGCCACCAACGGACCCGGCACCGGCTGGGACCTGCACGAACTCCGGCATTCTGGCCTGACGCATCTCGGCGAGGCCGGAGCCAGCCTGCTCGAGCTAATGGCCAAGTCCCGCCACCGCAAACCCGACAACCTGCGCCGCTACTTCAAACCCTCACCGGCGGCCATGCGCGGCATCACCAGCCTCCTCGGTCCCGACCGCGGCCACCGATAGCGGCCACCAACAACGACTCGTCCGTCTACCCGGACCAGGCGCTACGCGAACCTCGTTGTTTTTTGCGCCATTACTGCCGGGACCCCCTGCACCGCGACTCGTCCCCACCGGCGCAGCGCCGCGTCGCTCTCGGTCAGCCGGGCCGAGAGCACCGCGACGATCGTCTCCACCGCCCGGGCACTCACCATCTCGTGGTGATCGCAGTCGAGCCGGTACTGGTGGATCTCGCCGGCGATCACGTTGTGCCAGGCCGCCACCGCCGGGACCGGGGTCTCCGAGCGGGCCGCGGTGAAGAACAACGCGTCCCCGTCGAAGGTGTCCGGTTCGTGCCGCCGCGCGGCGCGGGCGGTGTCGGTCGACCCGGCGTGCAGCCGTTCGAGGTGGGCGGCGGTCAGGCCGGTGCCGCCCCCGAACGCCTCGTCGAGCACCGCGGCGGCGTGTTCGAAGCTCGGCTCACCGTCGTCGACGGGAAGCCCGAGATCGCGCAGCATGTCGCGGGTGCCGACGGCCGGGGACGCCCCGACCATCAGGTGGCTGTCGAGCAGGGCGAGGGTGTCGACGATCTCCCCGTCGCGGCGCAGTTCGACGGCGACGGCGTGCGCGACCACCCCGCCGAGCGACCAGCCCAGCAGGTGATATGGGCCGTGCGGCTGCACCCGGCGGATCTCCCGCACGTAGTGGCGGGCCAGCGCGGTGATGGTGTCGTGCCGCGGACCACCGGACAGGGCCGGCAACTGCAGACCGTAGACCGGCCGGTCGTCGTCGAGGCGGTGCGCGAGGGCGCTGTACGGCCAGGCCAGCCCCGCGGCGGGATGGATGCAGAACAGCGCGGTGCCGGTGCCGGGGCGCAGCGGCACGAGCACCCGGAACGCCTCGTCGATGCCGTTGCTCTCCTCGGACTCGCCGCTGCTCAGGTGTGCGGCGAGTTCTGCCGGGGTCGGATGGGTGAAGATCGACGCGATCGGCACCCGCCGCCCGAGTCGTTCCCCGAGCGCCGGTAGCAACCGGGTCGCCAGCAGCGAGGTGCCGCCGAGGTCGAAGAAGTCGTCGTCGACACCGACCCGGTCGAGGCCGAGATGCTCGGCGAACAGGTCGGTGACGAGCTTTTCGAGGTCGGTGCGCGGCGCCCGGTAGTCCCCGACCGGGGCGGTGAAATCCGGGGCGGGCAGCGCGGCGCGGTCGAGTTTGCCGGCCGGGGTGAGCGGGATGTCGTCGAGCACGGTGATCACCGCCGGCAGCATGTGCGGCGGAAGATGCTGCGCGACGAACGTTTTCACCTCGGCGGCGGTGATGTCGGTATCAGGGGCGAGGCGGAGGTAGGAAACCGGCACGGCCTGCCCGGACGGGGCGGTGTGGCCGAGGGTGTGGGCGAAGACCACCTGCGGGTGCGCGGTCAGCGTGGCGTCGATCTCGCCGAGTTCGACGCGGAAGCCGCGGATCTTGACCTGGAAGTCGGTGCGGCCGACGTAGTCGAGGCGATGATCGGTGGTCCACCGCACCAGATCCCCCGTGCGGTACATCCGCTCCCCCGAGCCGGTGGGATCGGGCACGAACCGGGCGGCGGTCAGCGCGGGCCGGTCGTGGTAGCCGCGGGCCAGACCCGGCCCGGCGACATATAGTTCCCCGGCCACCCCGGCCGGGACGGGTTGCAGCCGCCCGTCGAGGACCAGGGCGTGGAAACCGCGGCTGGGGGTGCCGATGGTGACGGGTTCGCCGACGGTGAGCGGCTCGCCGAGGGAGGTCATGATCGTCGCCTCGGTGGGACCGTAGGCGTCGATCACCCGCCGCGACGGCGCCCAGCGTGCCACCAGCTCCGGTGGGAGTGCTTCGCCGGCGACGAGCAGGGTGTGCAGTTCGGGGACGGTGTGCGGGTCGAGCGAGGCCAGCGCGGTGGGGGTGATGAAGGCGTGGCTGACCCGCTGTGCGCGCAGCACAGCGGCGAGCTCGTCGCCGCCGTAGACGTGCGGCGGCACGATCACCAGCGTCGCCGCGGCGCACAGCGCCATCATCTGCTCGAAGATCGACGCGTCGAAGCTCGGCGACGCCAGATGCGACACCCGGGCCGCGGCGGTGACCTGCAGACGGTCGCGTTCCTCCCGGGCGAGGGAGGCCAGGCCGCGGTGGGTGACCACCACGCCCTTGGGGCGGCCGGTGGAGCCGGAGGTGTAGATCAGGTAGGCCGGATGATCCGGGCGCAGCACCGTCGGCCGGTCCGCGTCGTCGATCGGTGCGAGCGGCCCGGCGGTGAGGTCGAGGTCGTCGAGGACGAGCCAGTCCACCTCGTCGGGCAGCGCGTCGCGGTGCGCGGCGACGGTGATGCCGATGCGCGCGGCACTGTCGTCGAGCATGAAGGCGATGCGGTCGGCCGGATAGGTGGGGTCGACCGGCACGAATGCCGCGCCGCTGCGCACCGTCGCCCACACCGCGGTGACCGATTCGAGCGAGCGCGGGATCGCCAGGGCGATCACCTGTTCGGGTCCGGCGCCGCGGTCGAGCAGGCGCCGCGCGAGCCGGTGCGCGCGGGCGTCGAGTTCGCGGTAGGTGACCTGCCGGTCGTCGTCGACGACCGCGACCGCGTCCGGGGCGGTGGCAACGGCGGTGTCGAGCAGGTGCGGCCACAGCACCGCCGGTTCGGCCTGCGGTCCGATGGCGGGCACCAGCGCGGTGTGTTCTGCGGCGGTGAGCAGGTCGAGATCGCCGACGGGACGGTGCGGGTCGGCGGCGATCGCGTGCAGCAGCCGGGTGAACCGGTCGGCGAAGCCACGCACCGTCTCGGCGTCGAACAGGTCGGTGGCGTAGACGAAGGCGGCGTCGAGGCCACCTTCGGCGTTCTCCCCGATGAGCAGTTCGAGGTCGAAGTTGCACACCGTCGGGTCGAGGGCGACGCCCTGCACGCTCAGGTGCGGCAGTTCCACCGCGGGCAGTTCGGCGGTGTGGAATTCGATGGAGACCTGGAACAGCGGTGAGTGTGCGGTCGAGCGGGTCGGGGCGAGCGCGTCGACGACCCGGTCGAAGGGCAGGTCGGCGTGCGCGAAGGCATCGAGGTCGCTGTCGGTGACGGCGGTGAGCAGCTCGGTGAACGACGCTTGCGCGGGCACCGCGGTGCGCAGCACGACGGTGTTGACGAACATGCCCACCAGATCGTCGAGGGCGCGGTGTCCGCGACCGGCGACCGGCGAGCCGACGGCGATGTCGTCGCTGCCCGACAGGCGGGCGAGCAGCACCGCGAACGCCGCGTGCACGGTCATGAACACGGTGCTGTGCCGGACGGCGGCGAGCTGCTGCAGCCGGGCGAGCAGATCGGCGTCGACGGTGAAGCGGGTGATGTCGCCGCGGAAGGACTGCTGCGGCGGCCGGGGTCGGTCGGTGGGCAGCGGCAGCACCTCCGGCAGCCCCGCGAGGCGCTGCTGCCAGTAGGTGGTCTGGTCGGCGGCGAGGGTGCCGGGGTCGTCCGGGTCGCCGAGCCGGTCGAGTTGCCACAGGGTGTAGTCGGCGTACTGCACCGGCAGCGGCCCGAACGCCGGGGTCTCGCCGCGGCTGCGGGCGGCGTAGGCGATCATCAGGTCGCGGGCGAGCGGGCCGGTGGAGCCGCCGTCGGCGGCGATGTGGTGTACGACCAGCACGGCGAGATGGTCGTCGCGGCCGAAGGAGAACACCCGCGCCCGCACCGGGATGTCGACGGTGACGTCGAATCCGGCGCCGAGGAAGTCGGCGATGGCGGTGTGCACGGTGTCCTCTCCGGCGGGCACCACGTCCAGCGGCAGCGGGGCGTCGGCGGCGGCGAGGATCCGCTGGTGCGGTCCGGCCGCCGACGCCGGGTAGATGGTGCGCAGGCTCTCGTGCCGGGCCAGCACGTCGTGCAGGGCGGCGCCGAGCGCGGCCGGGGACAGATGCCCGGACAACCGGATCGCCAGGGGGATGTTGTAGGCGGCGGAGGTCGGATCGAACTGGTTGATGAACCACAGTCGTTGCTGCGCCGGGGAGAGCGGGATGTGCTCGGGGCGCGGTCCGGCGATCGGGCCGGAGGTGGTGTCGGCGGTGGGTTCCTCGACCTCGGTGGTGGGCCGGTCGTCGAGGTGTGCGGCGAGCGCGGCGACGGTGGGGGCTTCGAACAGGGCGCGCACCGGCACGGGTCGGCCGAGCCGGTCGCCGAGGCGGGCGACGGCGCGGGTGGCGAGCAGTGAGTTACCGCCGAGGTCGAAGAAGTTGTCGTCGACGCCGAGTCGGTCGAGGCCGAGCACGTCGGCGAGTTCGTCGGCGACGAGCGACTCGAGCGGGTCGGTGGGTGCCGGACGGTCGCCGGTGCCGGCGGTCAGGTTCGGTGCGGGCAGGGCGGCGCGGTCGAGTTTACCGACGGGGGTCAGCGGGATCTCGTCGAGCACGCTGATGACGGTGGGCACCATGTGCGCCGGGAGATGCTCGGAGACATGGTATTTCACAGCGGCGTGGTCGATGTCGGCGCCGGGTGCGGGGTGCAGGTGGGCGACGAGGACCGTCTCTCCGCTCGGGGCGCGGTGCGCGACGGTGGCGGCGAATCCGACGGCCGGGTGGGCGGCGAGCACGGCGTCGATCTCGCCGAGTTCGACGCGGAAACCGCGGATCTTGATCTGGAAGTCGCTGCGGCCGACGTATTCGATGCGCAGATCCCGCCGGTCGAGGTCACCGACCCAGCGCACCAGGTCCCCGGTGCGGTACATGCGTTCGCCGGGGGCGCCGTAGGGGTCGGCGACGAACCGGGCGGCGGTCAGCGCGGGCCGGGCGTGATAGCCGCGGGCCAGGCCCCAGCCGGCCAGGTACAGCTCACCGACGGCACCGAACGGCACGGGTCGCAGCGCGGTGTCGAGGACGACGGCGTGCACCCCGCGCAGCGGACCGCCGAGGGTCAGTGGGTCGTCGACGCCCAGGGGGTCGCTGATCGCGGCCATGATGGTGGTCTCGGTGGGCCCGTAGGCGTCGACGAGACGCCGCCCGGGCGCCCAGGTGGCCTGCAGGTCCGCCGGCCACGCCTCCCCACCGACCGCGAGATCGGTGAGGTCGGTCGGATCCGCCGGGTCGAGGGAGGCGAGCGCGGCGGGGGTGATGAACCCGTGGGTGACCCGCTGCTCGCGCAGCAGCGCGCCGAGTTCGGCGCCGCCGACGATGTGCGGGGGCACGATCACCAGTTCGGCGCCGGACCCGAACGCCAGGAGGTATTCGAAGATCGACGCGTCGAAGCTCGGCGACGAGACGTGCATGACCCGCGCGCCGGGTCCGGCACCGAAGCGGCTGCGCTGGTCGCGGGCGAAGTTGTCCAGGCTGCGGTGGGTGGTGATCACACCCTTGGGGCGGCCGGTCGAGCCGGAGGTGTAGATCAGGTAGGCGGGATGATCGAGCCGCAGCGCAGCGGGGCGGTCGGTGTCGTCGATCGTGGTGGTGTCCTCGCCCGCGGCGTCGCGGTCGAGGTCGTCGAGCAGCAGCCACGGCACCGTGTCCGGGAGCCGGTCGCGGTGTGCGGTGGTGGTCACACCGACGGTGGCGCCGCAGTCGTCGAGCATGAATGCGACGCGTTCGGCCGGATAGCGCGGGTCGACGGGCACGAACGCCGCCCCGGTCTTGGTGATCGCCCACATCGCGGTCACCGACTCGACGGAGCGGGCGATGCCGAGGGCGACGAAGGTCTCCGGTCCGGCGCCGCGGCGCAGCAGCACCCGCGCCAGCCGGGTGGAGCGTTCGTCGAGTTCGCGGTAGGTGAGCACCCGCTCCCCCTCGCGCAGGGCCGGCCGGTCCGGGTGTGCGGCGGCGGTCGCGGCGAGCAGTTGCGGCAGGGCGACGTCGCTGCCCCCGGCCGGGCCGTGCACCGGCAGCAGCGCGTCCTGCTCGGTGGCGGTGAGTGCCGGCAGCGCGGTGATCGGGGCGGCCGGGTCGCCGGTGAGTGCGTCGAGCACAGCGGTGATGCGCGCGGCGATCGCGGCGACGGCGTCGCGGTCGAAGACCTCCGGCAGGTATTTCATGCGCAGGTGCACCGCGGTGTCGGTGTGCACGACCACCGACAGCGGGTAGTGCGCGGCGTCGCGGCCGGTGATGTCGGCGACCCGCATGCCGCCGAGGTCGGTGTCGCGGTCGAGACCGGCGCGTTCGACCGGGTACGACTCGAAGACGGTGAGGGTGTCGAATCGCACGGCGGCCCCGAGGTGCCGGTCGAGGGTGCCCAGGTCGAGATGGTGGTGATCGAGCAGGGCGACCTGTTCGGCCTGCACCCGGTCGACGAGCGCACCGACGGTGTCGTCGGGCCGCACGGTGATGCGCACCGGGACGGTGTTGATGAACAACCCGACCATCGCCTCGATGCCGGGGATCTGCGGTGGCCGCCCGGAGACGGTCGCCCCGAACACCACGTCGGTGCGGCCGGTGAGGGCGCCGAGCACCACACCCCAGGCGGTCTGCACGAGGGTGTTGACGGTGACGCCGCGGGCGGTGGCGGTGTCGTGCAACCGCACCGACAGAGCGGTGTCCAGGTCGAGGTCGAGGTCCTCGGAGATCCCGACGGTGGTGCCGGGGCGGTGCTGCGGGGCGAGCAGGGTCGGTTCGTCCACCCCCGCGAGGGCGCGGCGGTAGGCGTCGAGGGAGGCTTCCGGGTCGCGGTCGGCGAGCCAGGTGAGGTAGCTGCCGTAGTGCGGCGCCGGGGGCAGTGCCCGCTGGTCCGCGTCGGTGGCGTAGAGCATCAGCAGTTCCCGGATCAGCACCGGGGTGGACCAGCCGTCGAGCAGCAGGTGATGGTTCGTCAACGCCAGCAGGTGCCGGCCCGGGCCGGTGTGCACGACGGTCGCGCGCAGCAGCGGCGTGGTCTCGGTGTCGAAGCGGGTGCGTCGATCGAGGGCGAGCAGTTGCGCGGCGGCGTCGTCCGGGTCGGGGTCGTCGCTGGTGTCGGCGACGGTGAACGGCACTTCCACGTGGGTGGGGATGACCTGGACGTGTCCGTCGCCGGCGGCGGGGAACGCCGCGCGCAGCGCCGGATGCCGGTCGAGCAGCAGTTGCAGGGAGCGGCGCATCCGGCTCGCGTCGACCTCGCCGCGCAGGTCGAGGACGAGCTGCACGATGTAGGCGTCGGGGCGGTCCCCGGCGAGCAGGGCGTGGAAGAGCAGCCCGGTCTGCAGCGGCGCGGTCGGCCACACCGTGTCCAGGGGCCCGTAGCGTTGCTCGAGACGTTCGATGACGTCCTGGTGCAGTCGCACCAGCGGCAGATCCGAGGGGGTCAGGCCACCGGCGTGCGGGCTGCGGGTGTGCCGGGTCAGTGCGGTGGCGGCGGTGGCGAAGTGGTGCGCGAGGGCGGTGACGTCGGTGTCGTCGAGCAGCCCGGCCGGGTACGACCAGTGCACCTCGAGTACCGGCCCGGTGGGGGTGTCGGTGGTGACGGCGTTGATGTCGAGCACCGCGGCGGCGGGCATGTTCGGGCTCTGTGCCCCGCCGTGGGGGAAGCCGTCGATGGGCAGCCAGGGGGTGTCGGTGTCGGTGACCCCGGCGGTGGGGCGGCCGAGATAGTTGAAGCTGACCTGCGGCGTCGGTGCGTTCGCGAGTTCGGTGGCGGTGTCGGGGTCGAGATAGCGCAGCAGCCCGAAGCCGGTGCCGTGGTCGGGGACGGCTGCGAGGTGTTCCTTGACGGTCTTGACGGCGCGACCGGCGGCCGGGCCGGCGGCGAGCGCGTCGTCGAGGTCGATGCCGGTCAGGTCCAGGCGCAGCGGGTGGATGGTGGTGAACCAGCCGACGGTGCCGGACAGGTCGGCGCCGGCGGCGGCATTGCTGTCGCGGCCGTGCCCTTCGAGGTTGAGCAGCAGCTGGGCCGGGTGGTGGCCGCGGTCGCGGCGCCACGCCGCCACCGCGAGGGCGAGTGCGGTGAGCAGGCCGTGGTCGACGGCGCCGTGGAAGGCGTTGGGCACGGCGGTGAGCAGCGCCTCGGTGACGGAGGTGGGCAGTTCGGTGGCGACGGTGATGACGGTGGCGTTGGTGTCGCGGACCGGATCGAAGGGGCGGTGCCCGAGCGGCGGGTTCGGTCCGTCGAGCATGGCGCGCCAGAAGTCGAGTTCGGTGCGGCGGGTGGGGGCGGCGTCGCGCAGGGCGTGGGCCCAGCGGCGCACGCTGGTGCCGGTGTGGGGGGGCAGCAGCGCACCACTCGTGGCGCCGTCGGCCGCGGCGGCCGCCCACGCGGCGGCCAGGTCGGGGACGAGGATGCGCCAGGACACCCCGTCGACGGCGAGATGGTGGATGACGATGAGCAGTCGGCCGGCGCCGCTGGTGGCGTCGAACCACACCAGCTGCACCACCCGCCCGCTGTGCGGGTCGAGGCGGTCGGCGGCGGCGTCGAGTTCGGCGGCGGCCAGGGCGAAGAAGTCGTCGCTGTCCGCGGCGCTGGTCACCGGCACCCGGTGGATGACGGTGTCGACGTCGACGCTGCCCGGGGCGGGCACGTGCAGGACGTGCCCGCCGGGGACGTCCGGCACCGCGTGCAGGTGCACGCGCAGCATGTCGTGCCGGTCGAGGACCGCGGTGACGATCGCCCGCAGCGTCGCCGCGTCCAGGCCGGTGGGCAGGCGCAGCAGCAGCGCCTGCGAGTAGCGGCCGATGCTGCCGCCGCGGTCGAGCATCCAGTGCGCGATCGGCGGTAGCGGCATGTCCCCGACCCCACCGCCGGGCAGCTCCGCGAGCGTTTCGGTGGGGGTGGCGGTGCCGACGACGGCGGCGAGCGCGGCGGGGGTCTTGTGTTCGAACACCTCGCGCGGAGTCAGGTCCAGGCCGGCGGCCTTCGCGCGGGAGACCAGCTGGATGGACATGATCGAATCGCCGCCCAGGGCGAAGAACGAATCGTCCACCCCCACCGTCGGCAGACCGAGGACCTGCGCGAACAGTTCCACCAGCACCGTTTCGTGGCCGCGCGCGGGGGCGCGGGAGACGGTGGTGCGGGCGGCGAAGTCGGGGGCGGGCAGCGCGCGCCGGTCGAGTTTGCCGGTTGCGGTGACCGGCAGCGTGTCGAGCACCATCAGGGTGGACGGCAGCATGTACGCGGCGAGTTCCCCGGCGGCATGCTCGAGCACCACGTCGACGTCGAGGTCGTGGCCGGGTTCGGGTACCGCGTAGCCGACGAGCCGGTCGGTACCGGAGGCCGGGTCGGTGTGGACGACGACCACGGCGCGGCCGACACCGGGGGCGCGCAGCAGCGCCGCTTCGATCTCGCCGAGCTCGATGCGGAAACCGCGCAGCTGCACCTGGAAGTCGGCGCGGCCGAGATATTCGATCTCGCCGTCGCGGGTGCGGCGCGCCAGGTCCCCGGTGCGGTAGATCCGGTCGCCGGGGGCGCCGTGCGGGTCGGCGACGAACCGGGTGGCGGTCGGATCGGGGCGGTGCAGGTAGCCGCGGGAGAGCTGGGCGCCGGAGACGTACAGTTCGCCGATCACCCCGGTGGGCACCGGATGCAGCCGGTTGTCGAGGATGTGCAGGCGCAGCGACGGCAACGGTGGGCCGATCAGGCTTGCCGCGGCGGTGGCGGCGAGTTCGCGGGTGATGGTGCGGGCGGTGACGTGCACGGTGGTCTCGGTGATGCCGTACATGTTCACCAGCGTCGGGGCGGTGTCGTCGTGGCGCCGGTACCAGCGGTCGAGCTGCCCGAAGTCGAGGGCTTCCCCACCGAAGATCACCCGGCGCAGCGCCGGCAGGTCGGTGCCGGCGGCGCGGTCGGCGTCGATGAGCTGGTAGAAGGCCGTCGGGGTCTGGTTGAGCACGGTGACCCGTTCGCGGCGCAGCAGTGCCAGGAATTCCTGCGGGTTGCGGGCGGTGTGGTAGTCGACGACGACGAGCCGGCCACCGTGGGCGAGGGCGCCCCACAGTTCCCACACCGAGAAGTCGAAGGCGTAGGAGTGGAACAGTGTCCACACATCGGAGGCGTCGAAACCGAACATCTCGGTGGTGTCGGTGAGCAGGGTGACGACGGTGCGGTGCGGGACCATCACGCCCTTGGGGCGGCCGGTGGAGCCGGAGGTGTAGATGACGTACGCCGCCGCCTCCGGGTGCACGCGTGGCAATCCGTCACCGCCGCTGGGCATCTCGTCGAGGCGGGTGCGCACGGCCGGGTCGTGCAGGTCCACGATCGGCGGGGTGTGCGGGGGCAGAGCGGTGGCGTGGTCGGCGGTGGTGAGCAGGCACACCGGGGCCGCGTCGTCGAACATGTACGCGAGCCGGTCCGGGGGGAACGCCACGTCGATGGGCAGATAGGCGGCGCCGCTGTGCAATACGGCGAGCAGCGCGACGATCAGGTCGGTGCCGCGCGGCAGGGCGACGGCGACGAGCCGGTCGGGTCCGGCGCCGTGCTCGACGAGCAGCCGCGCCAGGCGCTGCACCCGGTCGGTGAGCTCGTCGTAGAGCAGCGTCCCGTCGGGGGCGGTGACCGCGATCGCCGCCGGGTCGAGTCCGGCGCCGCGGGCGTACAGATCGAGCAGCGACGCCGAGGCGGAGCCGAGCACGCTCGCCGTGGCCGGGCGCAGCGGCGCCGGGGCGGTGGGACGTTCGTCGTCGGTGAGCAGGTCGACGTCGCCGATGGGGCGGTGCGGGTCGGCGGTGACCGCGTCGAGCAGCCGCACCAGCCGCTGCGCGAAGGAGGCGACGGTGTCGGGATCGAACAGGTCGGTGGCGTAGGTGAACGCCGCGGGCATTCCGTCGCTCTCCCCTGTTCCGGTCGGGTCTGGATCCTGCAGGGTCAGTTGCAGGTCGAACTTGGCGACGGGCAGCTCCGGGTCGAGGGCGTCGACCTCGAGTTCGGGCAGCACCAGGTGGGCCCGTTCGGTGTTGCCGTATTCGAGCACCACCTGGAACAGCGGGGACCGGTCGGTCTCGCGGGCCGGGGCGAGCACGTCGACGAGGGTCTCGAAGGGCAGCTCGGTGTGCCCGAAGGCCGCGAGGTCGATCTCGCGGGTGCGGTGCAGGTGGTCGGTGAACGACAGCGCCCCGTCGACGGGGGTGCGCAACACCACGGTGTTGACGAACATGCCGACCAGGTCGTCGAGGGCGCGGTGGCCGCGACCGGCGACCGGGGAGCCGATGACGATGTCGGATGTGCCGGTCAGGCGGGCCAGCAGCGCCGCGAACGCTGCGTGCACGGCCATGAACACGGTGGTGTCGTGCTCGGCGGCCAGCGCCTCGAGGCGCCGCTGCACGTCGGCGGGCACGGTGAAGCGGTGCAGGGCACCGTGGAAGCTGCGCTGGGTGGGGCGCGGCCGGTCGGTGGGCAGCGGCAGCAGTTCGGGGGCGTCGGCGAGGGTGTCGCGCCAGAACCGCAGCTGCGCGGCGGCGAGGGAGGTCGGGTCGTCCGGGTCGCCGAGCAGCCGGCGCTGCCACAGGGCGTAGTCGGCGTACTGCACCGGCAGCGGCGACCGATCCGGGTCCGTCCCGCCGGTGCGGGCGGTGTAGGCGAGCATCAGGTCGCGGGCCAGCGGCGCCATCGACGAGCCGTCCGCGGCGATGTGGTGCACCACCACCGCCAGGACATGAGCGTGCTCGTCCAGGCGCCACAGCCGTAGCCGCACCGGCACCGCCGCGGCCACGTCGAAACCGGCACCGACGAAGTCGGCGAGGTCGGTGGGCAGGTCGTCGCCGGTGACCGGCCGCGCCGTGAGCGCCGGCAGCACCCGGTCGGTGTCGACGACGACCTGGCGCGGGCCCTGTTCGTCGCCGGGATACCAGGTGCGCAGGCTCTCGTGCCGGTCGAGCACGTCGCGCACCGCTCCGGTCAGTGCCGCGACGTCGAGGCGGCCGGACAGGCGGATGGCGAGCGGAATGTTGTAGGCGGCGGAGGTGGTGTCGAACTGGTTGACGAACCACATGCGTTGCTGGGCCGGGGACAGCGGCAACCGTTCGGGCCGGTCGGCGGCGACCAGCGGCACCCGTCCGTGCCCACCGTGATCGTCGAGGATCCGCGCGGCCAGCGCCCGCACTGTGGGCGCCTCGAACAGGGCACGGACCCCGGCGTCGGTGCCGAGCGCGGCGTTGAGGCGGGCGACGACGCGGGTGGCGATCAGCGAGTTGCCGCCGAGATCGAAGAAGTTGTCGTCGACGGAGACCTGCGGGTGCCCGAGGACCTCGGCGACGATCTCGGCGACGGTTGCCTCGAGGTCGGTGCTCGGGGGACGGTAGTCGCCGCCGAGCCGTGTCAGGTCCGGCACCGGCAGGGCGCGGCGGTCGAGTTTGCCGACCGGGGTCAGCGGCAGCTCATCGAGCACCACCACCGCGGCGGGCACCATGTGACCGGGCAGCCGCGCCGCGGCCCAGGCGCGCAGTGCCCGCGGATCGATCTGCGTGGCGGTGGTGTCGGTGGTGTCGGGCAGTATGTAGGACACGAGCACAGTGTCGCCGCTGGGTGCGGGGTGCCCGATGGTATGGGCGAAGACGATCGCGTCGTGGGCGGTGAGCGCGGCGTCGATCTCGCCGAGTTCGATGCGGAAGCCGCGCACCTTGACCTGGAAGTCGGAGCGGCCCAGATATTCGACGGTGCCGTCGTGCCGCCAGCGCACCACATCCCCGGTGCGGTACATGCGTTCGCCGGGGATGCCGTAGGGGTCGGCGACGAACCGGGCGGCCGTGAGGTCGGGGCGGCGATGGTAGCCGCGGGCCACGCCCGGCCCGGCGATGTACAGCTCGCCGGCCACCCCGACGGGGACGGGCCGCAGTCGGTCGTCGAGGACGGTCTGGTGGAAGCCGACGGCGGGGCCGCCGATGGTGACGGTGTGCCCGGGCCGCAGTTGCGGGCTGACGCTGGTCTCGATGGTGGCCTCGGACGGGCCGTAGCCGTTGAACATGCGCCGTCCCGGCGCCCAGCGCGCCACCAGTTCCGGTGGGCAGGCCTCGCCGGCGACGACGAGGACCTCGAGGTCGTCGAGTCCGGTGGGGTCGAGGGAGGCGAGCGCCGTGGGGGTGATGAAGGCGTGGGTGACCTTCTCCTCGCGCAGCAGCCGGGCGAGTTCGTCGCCGCCGTAGACGTCCGGCGGCACGATCACCAGGGTGGCGCCGGCGCAGAACGCCTTGGTGAACTCGAAGATCGACGCGTCGAAGCTCGGCGACGCCAGGTGCGAGACGCGAGCCTGGTGGGTGATGGTGAAGTGGCTGCGCACCTCGGCGTTGAGGTTGGTCATGCCGCGGTGGGTGACCACCACGCCCTTGGGGCGGCCGGTGGAGCCGGAGGTGTAGATCAGGTAGGCCGGGTGGTCGAAGTGCAGCGCGGCGGTGCGGTCGGCGTCGGTGATGGGTGCGTCGCTCGTCGCGGCGATCCGGGCGGCGACGGCAGGATCGTCGAGCACCAGCCACGGCACCTCGGCGGGCAGCGCGTCGCGGTGCGCGGCGGTGGTGATGCCCAGGGCGGCAGCGCTGTCGGTGAGCATGTAGCTCACCCGCTCCGGTGGGTAGGCGGGGTCGACGGGCACGAACGCCGCACCGGTCTTGGTGACCGCCCACACCACCGCGACCGATTCGAGCGAGCGGGTCAGCGCGAGCGCGACGACGGTTTCCGGGCCGATCCGGTGCTCGTCGACGAGCAGCCGCGCCACGCGGGTGGACCAGGCGTCGAGTTCGGCGTAGGTGATCTGCCGGTCGGCGAAGCGCAGGGCGACCGCGTCGGGCAGGATCGCGGCGATCGAGGTGAGCAGTTCCGGCCACAGTTGCGGTGAGACCGGTGGCAGGCCCCGCGCCGGGGCCAGGTCGGCCAGTTCCCGGTCGGTGACGATGTCGATGTTGCCGACCGCGATGTCGGGGGTGTCGGTGATCGCCTCGACGATGCGCACGAACCGGTCGGCGAACGAGGCGACGGTGGCGGCGTCGAACAGGTCGGTGGCGTAGGTGAACGACGCGCGGATGCCGGCGGGGCCGTCGGCGTCGGTGGTCTCGGCGATGGACAGCTGCAGGTCGAACAGCGCCAGCATCGGGTCGAGGTCGATCACCCGCACCGACAGGTCGGGCAGTTCGATCTCGGGGCGTTCGGTGTCCTGGAATTCGAGCAGCACCTGGAACAGCGGGGTGTAGGCGGTCGAGCGGGGCGGGTCGAGGACCTCGACGAGCCGCTCGAAGGGCACCTCGGTGTGCCCGAAGGCGGTCAGGTCGCCGGTGCGGATGCGGTCGAGCAGCGCGGTGAACGGCTCGTCGTCGTCGACGCGGGCGCGCAGCACCACGGTGTTGACGAACATGCCGACCAGGTCGTCGAGGGCCCGGTGGCCGCGCCCGGCGACGGGGGTGCCGACGACGATGTCGTCGCTGCCGGACAGGCGGGCGAGCAGCACCGTCAGTGCGGCGTGCACCAGCATGAACACCGACGCGTCGTGGGCGCGGGCGATGTCGAGCAGCCGGCGGTGCGCGGCCGCGTCGAGGGTGAACGGGATGCGGGCGCCGCGCCGCGACGGCTGCACCGGGCGCGGCCGATCCAAGGGCAGTTCGAGCAGTTCCGGGGCGCCGGTGAGGGTTGCGCGCCAGAACCGGAGCTGTTCGGCGGCCAGGGAATCGGGGTCGGTGTCGTCGCCGAGCACCCGGTGCTGCCAGAGGGTGTAGTCGACGTACTGCACCGGCAGCGGGGTCCACGGCGGGGTCTGCCCGGCGTGGCGGGCGCTGTAGGCGGCGATGACGTCGCGGGCCAGCGGCCCCATGGAGAAACCGTCGGCGGCGATGTGGTGGGCGACGAGCACGAGCACGTGCTCGTCCTCGGCCAGGGCGAGCACCCGGATGCGGGTGGGGATCTCGGTGGCCACATCGAATCCGGCCGCGAGGATCGGGGTGAGCTCGCTGTCGAGGGCGGTGCCGTCGTCGACGGTGAGCATCACCAGATCGGGGACGGCGGCGCCGGTGGGCACCACGACCTGCACGGGCCCGTCGTCGGTGAGCGGATAGCGGGTGCGCAGCGATTCGTGCCGGGCGACGACGTCGCCGATGGCGTGCTGCAGCGCCGCCTGATCGAGCCTGCCGCTCAGGCGCAGCGCGACGGCGATGTTGTAGGCCGGGGAGGTGGTGTCGAACTGGTTGATGAACCACATCCGCTGCTGCGCCGGGGACAGCGGGACCGGGTCGGGGCGCGGCCCGGCCACCGGGGCGCCGCGCCCGGCGCCGGTGCGGTCGGGCTGGTCGAGATGCGCGGCGAGATCGGCGACGACCGGATGGTCGAAGATCTCCCGGATGCCGAGCTCACCGCCGGTGTCCGCGGCGAGCCGGGCGGCGGCGCGCATCGCGAGCAGGGAGGTGCCGCCGAGGTCGAGGAAGTGGTCGTCGGCGCCGACCCGGTCGACGCCGAGCAGGTCGGCGAAGACGGTGGCGACGAGCTGTGCGGTGGGGGTGCGCGGCGCCCGGTAGCCACCGGCGGCGGTCGGTGCCGGCGGAGCGGGCAGCGCGTTGCGGTCGAGTTTGCCGTTGGCGCCGACCGGCAGCGCGTCGAGGACGACGAGGGCGGCGGGCACCATGTAATCCGGCAGGTGCGCGGCGAGATCGGCGGTGACCGCGGCGGTGTCGATGCTGCGGCCCGGGGTGGGCACGAGATAGCCGGTGAGCCGGTCGTCGGCGCCGTGGTGGACGAGCACCACCGCCTGCCCGATCTCCTCGCGGGCGCGCAACACCTGCTCGATCTCCCCGAGCTCGATGCGCAGACCGCGGACCTTGACCTGGAAGTCGGTGCGCCCCAAGTACATCAGGGCACCGTCGGCGCGGCGGGTGGCCAGATCCCCGGTGCGGTACATCCGCTCCCCCGGCGCCCCGAACGGGTCGGCGACGAACCGGTCGGCGCTCAGGCCCGGGCGGTCGAGATAGCCGCGGGCGAGCTGGATCCCGGCCAGATACAACTCGCCGGCGGCGCCGGCGGGCACCGGATGCAGCCGCGCGTCGAGCACGTAGGTGCGGGTGTTCCACACCGGGCGCCCGATCGGCACCGACCCGGCATCGGTGTCGGTGGTGGTCCAGGCGGTGACGTCCACCGCGGCCTCGGTGGGCCCGTACAGATTGTGCAGGGCGGTGTGCGGCAGCGCCTCGCGTAGCGCGGCGGCGGTCTCGGCGGGCAGCGCCTCCCCCGACGCGAACACGTGCCGCAGCGCGAGCGGCTCCCGGCCGCGGCCGTGCAGGGCGTCGACGAACACCGCGAGCATCGACGGCACGAAATGCGCCACGGTGACCCGCTCCTCGGCGAACAGCCGCAGCAGGTAACCGGGATCGCGGTGCCCGCCGGGGGCGGCGACGGCCAGCCGCGCCCCGACCTGCAGCGGCCAGAAGAACTCCCACACCGACACGTCGAAGGTGGCGGGGGTCTTCTGCACCACCGTGTCGTCGGCGGTCAGCGGATAGGTGTGCTGCATCCAGCGCAACCGGTTGACGATCGCGGCGTGCGGCACCGCCACCCCCTTGGGGCGGCCGGTGGAGCCGGAGGTGAAGATCACGTAGGCGAGATGCGCGCCGGTCGGCTCCGGTCGATCCGCCGAGGTGAGGGCCGCCGGGGATTCGTCGGCGAGGTCGAGGCGGTCGATGCGCAGCACCTCGGCGCCGGTGTCGGGCAGGGCGTCGGCGACATCGCTGGTGGTGAGCACCGCGCGCGGGGCGGCGGTGTCGAGGACGTAGCGCAGCCGCTCGGCGGGATGCTCCGGATCCAGCGGCAGGTAGGCGGCACCGCTCTTGACGATCGCGTACATGCCGACGAGCAGATCCAGCGACCGCGGCGCGGCGAGGGCGATCACCCGGTCCGGTCCGGCGCCGGCGCGCAGCAACCGCCGCGCGAGCCGGTTGGTGACCGCGTCGAATTCGGCGTAGCCGAGGGTGTGGCCGTCGACGGTGACGGCCGGGGCGTGCGGGGTCGCGGCGACCTGCGCGGCGAACAGTTCCCCGAGGGTGGTGGCGGGTCCGGTGTCGGCGGTGGTTGCGTTCCACGTGTCGAGAACGGTGCGGCGTTCGTCGGCGGTGAGCAGCTCCACGTCGCCGACCGGCACCGCCGGATCCGCGGTGACCGTCTCGAGCAGCCCCACGAGGCGCTGCCCGATCGCGGCGGCGGTGGCGGGATCGAACAGGTCGGTGGCGTAGGACAGCGCGCCGCGCAGTGCGTGGGTGCGGCCGTCGCCGTCGGCGACCGCGCCGAGCTGCAGATGCAGGTCGAATTTGGTGGTGTGCGTGTCGATTTCGGCGATGTCGACGTCCAGGCCGGGCAGGGTCAGGTGCGCGCCGGTGGTGTCGGAGAAGGCGAGCATCACCTGGAACAGCGGCGAGTAGGCCGCCGAGCGGGCGGGCACCACGGCGTCGACGAGCCGGTCGAACGGCAGGTCGGTGTGCGCGAAGGCCGCCAGGTCGGTGTCGCGCACCGCGGCGAGGACGTCTGCGAAGGACAGGTCGGCGGGTACGGCGGTGCGCAGCGCGACGGTGTTGACGAACATGCCGACCAGGTCGTCGAGGTGGCGGTGGCTGCGCCCGGCGACGGGGGTGCCGACGACGATGTCGTCGCCGCCGGACAGGCGGGCCAGCAGCACCGCCAGGGCGGCGTGCACGACCATGAACTCGGTGGCGGTGTGGGCGTGGGCGAGCTGCCGGATCCGCCCGTACAGCTCCGGGGCGATCTCGACGTCGACGCTCGCGCCGCGGAAGGACTGCTGCGGTGGGCGCGGCCGGTCGGTGGGCAGCGCCAGCAGGTCGGGGGCGCCGGTGAGGATCTCGCGCCAGTACTCGAGTTGCCGGGCGGCGCGGGAGGTCGGGTCGTCGACGTCGCCGAGCAGATCCGCGAACCACAGGGTGTAGTCGGCGTACTGCAGCGGCAGCGGCGCCCAGTCCGGGGCGGTGCCCGCGGCGCGGGCGGCGTAGGCGGTGACCAGATCCCGGGACAGCGGCGCCAGCGACGCGCCGTCGGCGGCGATGTGGTGCACCACCACGGCGAGCACGTGCTCGTCGCCGGCGACGCGGAACAGCCGCATCCGCAGCGGCGGGTCGACGGTGACGTCGAAACCGGCCGCGACCACCGCCGCGACGTCCGCGTCGAGATCGTCCGTGACCGTGGGGGTCAGATCCAGGGCGAGCGCGTCGACGGGCAGCACCTGCTGGATCGGCCCGGCCGGGGTGGCCGGGTAGACGGTGCGCAGCGCCTCGTGCCGGTCGAGCACATCGCGGGTCGCCGCGACCAGCGCCGCGTGGTCGAGGGCGCCGCGCAGCCGCAGCGCGATCGGGATGTTGTAGGCGGCCGAGGACGGGTCGAGCTGGTCGACGAACCACAGGCGTTGCTGGGCGGCGGAGACCGGGATGCGGTCCGGGCGCGGCAGCACCGGCGCCGGGGCGGGCCGGTCGACGTCGTCACCGGCGGGCAGGTTCGCCGCCAGCGCCCGCACGGTGGGGGCCTCGAACAGCGACCGCACCCCCAGATCGGTGCCGAAGGCGTCGTTGATGCGGGAGATCACCCGGGTGGCGACCAGCGAGTTGCCGCCGAGCTCGAAGAAGCTGTCGTCGGCACCGACCTCGGCGACGCCGAGCTGGTCGGCGAAGATCGCGGCCAACGCGGTCTCGGTGGGCGACATCGCCGCCGCCCCACCGGCGCCGCCGAAGACCGGCTCGGGCAGTGCCGTGCGGTCGAGTTTGCCGACGGCGGTCAGCGGGATCTCGTCGAGAACCATGATCGCGGCGGGCACCATGTGGGCGGGCAACCGCGCCGCGAGCGCCGCGGACAGCTGCTCCGGGTCGAGGGTGCAGCCGGCATCGGGCAGCACATAGGACACGAGCATCTGTTCCCCGGAGGGCGCGGCGCGGCCCAGGGTGACGGCGAAGGCGACGTCGGGGCGGTCGCTGAGGGCGGCGTCGATCTCGCCGAGTTCGATGCGGAACCCGCGGATCTTGACCTGGAAGTCGGAGCGGCCGAGATATTCGACGGTCACCGAGCGGGCGGGACGGTGCGGGTCGCGGATGCGCCAGCGGGTGACGTCACCGGTGCGGTACATGCGCGAGCCGGGAGGGCCGAAGGGGTCGGCGACGAAACGGGTGGCGGTCAGGCCCGGCCGGTCGTGATAGCCGCGGGTGACGCCCGGCCCGGCGATGTACAGCTCCCCGGCGATCCCGACCGGCACCGGGTGCAACCGGCCGTCGAGGATCAGCTCGTCGATACCGCACACCGGGTGGCCGATGGTGACGGTCTCCCCCGGCACCAGCATGTCGGTGATATTGCAGACGATGGTGGTCTCGGTGGGCCCGTACGCGTTGTACATCCGGCGGCCGGGTGCCCAGCGCGCCACCAGTTCCGGTGGGCACGCCTCGCCCGCGACGGTGACCGCCTCGCATTCGACGCCGGTCGGGTCCACCGACGCCAGCGCGGCCGGGGTGGAGAACAGGTGGGTGACCTGTTCGCGGCGCAGCAGCGCCGCCAGTTCGTCGCCGCCGTAGATGTGGGCGGGCACCACCACGAGGGTCGCGCCGATGGCGAAGGCGGTCATGTACTCGAAGATCGACGCGTCGAAGCTCGGCGAGGAGAAGTGCGAGACCCGGGCCGCCGGGGGTGGGGCCAGGCGGGTGTGCAGGGTCGCCGACAGGTTCGCCAGGCCGCGGTGCGGCACCACCACACCCTTGGGGCGGCCGGTGGAGCCGGAGGTGTAGATCAGGTAGGCGGGATGGTCGAACAGCAGGGTGGCCGGCCGGTCGTCGTCGGTGATCGGCTCATCGCTCGCCTGCGCGATCCGCGCGTCGAGATCCGGATCGAGGACGAGCCAGGGCACCGTGTCGGGCAGCTCGGCGCGGTGCGCGGCGGTGGTCAGGCCCAGGATCGCCCCGGAGTCGGTGAGCATGTATTCGATGCGTTCGGCCGGATATTTCGGGTCGACGGGCACGAAGGCGGCCCCGGACTTGGCGATCGCCCAGATCACCGCCACCGATTCGAGGGAGCGGGCGATGCCGACCGCGACGAACGTCTCCGGTCCGGCGCCGGCGTCGATGAGGACGCGGGCGAGCCGGTTGGACCAGGCGTCGAGTTCGCCGTAGGTCATACGCCGGTCCTCGCACACCACCGCCTCGGTGTCCGGCACCACCGCGGCGACCGCGCACAGGATCTCCGGCAGGGTCTGCGCGGAGCGGGCCGGGTCGCCGTGCGCCGGGACCAGACCGGCGACCTCGTCGCTGCCGACGAACGGCAGATCCCCGATGGGCAGGTGCGGGTCGGTGAGCACCGCGGTCAGGGCGCGGCCGAGTCGCCGGCCGGTGGTGGTGGCGGTGTGCGCGTCCACCCGGTCGGGCCGGTAGCCGGTGCGGACCTGCAGGGCGGTGCCGGTGGTGTCGATCGTCACGCGCAGCACCGCGTCCGCGGGGGCGGAGGTCGGGTCGTCGAGGGTGAGCACCACCGGGCAGGCGGGGGCGAGGCCGGCGAGCACGGCCGGGTCGACCTCGGCGTGGGCGGCGAGATCGGCGCCGAGGGTGCGCACGCGCCGCACCAGCTCGGCGAAGGGCTCGGCCGGGTCCACCTCGACGCGCAGCGGCAGCACCCGCCCGTCGCGGGCCACGCCGACGAGGACGTCGTCGTGACCGGTGAGCCGGGCGATGAGCGCCGCCGTGGCGGCGTGCAGCACGGCGGCGACGGTGGTGTCCGGGGCGTCGCCCTCGGTGGTGGCGAAACGCGCGGCGAGCGCCGCGGCCGTGACCGCCAGGCGGTCCTCGACGTCGGCGGGGGTGTCGTCGGCGGGGGCGGTGACGGGGCGGGGCAGTTCGAGGCGTTCGGCGGCGTCGGCGAGCTGCTGCCGCCAGAAACCGGCGTCGGCGGCGGCGCGGCGGCGCTGCTCGCCCAGGGTCACGCTGGCCGGATGGATCACGGCGACCGCGCGGTCGGGGGCGCTGCGCAGGAAATCGTCGAGCAGTTCGACGAACCGGTCGTGGTGGGCACGGAGTTCGTCCTCGTCGTAGCGGTGCGGGTTGCCGCGGAAGTCGAGGAAGGTCCGGGCCGGGTCGCCGCTCTGATAGATGTTGACCAGCAGGTCCTCGACGGGACCGGAGGTCATGATGTGGAACTCGCCGCGGATGTCGCCGAGCACGATCTCCTGCCGGAACAGCATGACGTTGACCATCGGCCCGGCATAGCGGTACGGGTCGCCGGCGGCGCCGGTCTCGCGGCGGATGTCCTCGAGGCTGAATCGCTGGTGGCGCAGCGCCCCGGTGAGTTCGAGCTGCACCCGCCGCACCAGGTCGGTGCGGGTGTCGTCCGGTTCGAGAAAGATGTGCAGCGGCGCGGTGTTGACGAGCATGCCGCCGGAGCGGCGGGCCATGGCGGTGGTGCGGGCGAAGACCGGCAGGTTGATCATCACGTCGTCGCGGCCGGTCATCCGCGCCAGATAGCACGCGAACGCCGCGATGACCGCCGCCGTCGACGACAGTCCCGGTTCGTCGTCGACCGCGGTCAGCGCGTCGACGAGGTCGTCGGGGAGGGTGTGGCTCGACAGCAGCGACACCGCCGCGGTGGGGGCGTCGCGTTGCGCCAGAGTCGAGCCGTCCTCGAGTCCGGCGACCCGCTCGATCCAGTAGTCGCGGTCGGTGCGGTAGCGCTCGGAGTTGCGGTACTCGCGGTCCCAGTCGTACAGGGCGCGCAGGTCGGCGGCTTTCGACGGTTCCGGCTCGCGGCCGTCGATCTCCGCGGTGTAGAGGGCGGCGATGCGGTTGACCATGGTCATCGCCGCGAATCCGTCGAGGGCGACGTGGTGGATGCGGGCGTACCAGAGGAACCGGTCGTCGGCGACCTGCAGGATCGTCATGTTCACCAGCAGGTCGTTCGCCAGGTCCACCGGGGTGGCGTAGTCGGCGGTCATCCACTCGTGCGCCGCGGCCATCGGGTCGGGTTCGCCGCGGAAGTCGAGCAGCGGGATCTCGTTGCGGTCCTCGACGGTGGGGTCGACGTACTGGACGGGTTCACCGTCGACGTCGACGACCCGCAGATAGGCGGACTGGAACTCGGCGCCGGCGCGATATCCGCAGCGTCGCAGCAGATCCAGATCCGGGGCGCCGCGCAGATCCACATACTGCGCGATGCACACGGGTACCTCGGGCGCGAGCTGCTGCGCGAACCAGATGGCCCGTTGCGCAGACGACAGCGGGAAAGCGCCGGCCGGTATCTGCGGACGACGGTGTCGCAGCGACATATCCCCTCCGAAAGCGATGTTGTTGGCCGTGATCGGCGTGTGTCCCCCGACATCGCGTGCAGGAGCCGATCCCGGTGCCGCGCTGGGCGTGCGGCGCCGCGATCGGACCCCCGTTCGATCGTGTGACCCCGTGTGACCGGGGCCACACAACAAGCTAGACCACCTGTACGACCGGTACGACCGGATTGCGGCGACGACCGCAGCACCGCCCGCCGCTGCGCCCCACAGGTCGCCCCTCTACCGTCGCGGCAGCGGTGCGGAACCGCGGGTGACCTCGGAAATCGTTCCCCCGCAGGCGATTAATCGCGTTTCGATAACGTTTTCCCGACCGTCGGGAGGAATGTCCTGTTCGTGACCGGCGTGACGAATGAGGTCGCCTCCGAAGCCGGATCGGGCTCGCCGGAAACGCCCCGAAACCGGACAGCTCTCCTTATTCTCGAAGCGGCCGTCACCTTCGTGCCCCCGTGCCGCGACCCGTGCGTGATCGGATCGCGACCGGATCGTCTCGTCCCGCCCGCTCGACCCGATTCGAAGGAGCCCGAGATGTTGCGTCGCCGATCCGCCCCGCTCGCCACCGCCCTGCTCGCCGCGGCCCTGCTCGCGGCCCCCGCCCAGGCCGCCGCCGACACCGCCCCGCCGGGGGTGCCGCTCGATCAGCTGCGCGCGGAGGTCGCCGACTCCCCCGAGACCCTCGCCGCGCTCGAGCGGCTCGTCGCCGACTCCGGCTCGGCGGATCCGTTCGCGCCGCCGCCGAAGAACATCCCGCAGCCGTTCTCGTCGCCCGCACCCACCGTCGGTCCGGGCTGCGGCGGCGGTTTCGTGCCGTTCGCGATGACCACCGCGTGGGTGCATCCCGGCCCGCACGGTCAGGTGCCGTTCGGGTCGATCGAGGTGATCGTCGAACCCACCGCCGGTGCGCCGGTGACCGCCTCGGACCTGAAGTTCGTGTGGATCAACATGGAGAACATCCGGGCCGGGGTCGCCACCCTCGACAACAACGGCGGCGGATTGCAGTCCACAGTGATCGACAGCGGTCCCGGTGCGGTGCTCGGCGCCCTGTTCGGCTCGCTGCAGTACGCCAACGGTGCGTTCTGCCAGGTGATCTACACCATGGGTGGCTTCTTCGCCTGAGCCCGCGCTCCCCGATCGGGGCGGTCAACGCAGCCGTTCGGCGTCGCGGGCCAGATCGAGCAGCTCCGCGCACAGGGCGGTCAGCTCGTCGGCCGCGGCGCCCTCGGCGACCGCGGTGGCGACGTCCTCGGCGGCGCAGCGCGCCCGGAACGCGCGGTCGGCGAGTGCCTCGACCTCGCCGGCGGTGAGCACCACCGAATCCTCGGGCAGTCCGGCGCGGCGGGCGCTGCTGCGCTGCTCGTAGGCGCGTTGCCGACACGACTGGCGGCAGTAGCGGCGTCGCCGCCCGGTGCCGATCTCCGGTACCGGGCGCCCGCACCACAGGCACGTGCTCGCTCGGGTGTCACGTCCGGTCACGAGCGTCACTGTACTGCCCACCTGCACCCCTGGCGGGGCGGCGGGAACCCCGGACGCACGGGCCGGTGCGGGCACCGTGCGCGCGGCGGTGCGGCGGGTCGGTAGACTGGTCCCTCGGCTCCTCGGTGGGCCGCGGGAACGGAATCGGCTCCGCAGACGTTGAGCACAGTGGACGTCGAGCCCGGTGTCGATGCCGCACGGCATCGTCACCCGGGCGGAGCACACAAGGAAGGACACCACCATGGCAGATCGTGTACTGCGAGGCAGCCGACTCGGGGCGGTGAGCTACGAAACCGACCGCGACCACGATCTGGCGCCGCGGCGAATCGCGCGCTACCGCTGCGACAACGGCGAGGAATACGACGTGCCGTTCGCGGACGACGCGGAGATCCCCGGCACCTGGATCTGCAAGAACGGCCTCGAGGGCACCCTGGTCGAGGGCGCCGCACCGGAGCCGAAGAAGGTCAAGCCGCCGCGCACCCACTGGGACATGCTGCTCGAGCGTCGCTCCGTCGAGGAACTCGAGGACCTGCTCAAGGAGCGCCTGGACCTGCTCAAGGCCAAGCGCCGCGGCGCCTGACACCCGCGCCGCCGAACACGTACGTGTGCCGCCCCGGACGATCGTCCGGGGCGGCACACGTACGTGTTCGGCGGCGCGGGTGTCAGGCGCCGCGGCGCTTGGCCTTGAGCAGGTCCAGGCGCTCCTTGAGCAGGTCCTCGAGTTCCTCGACGGAGCGACGCTCGAGCAGCATGTCCCAGTGGGTGCGCGGCGGCTTGACCTTCTTCGGCTCCGGTGCGGCGCCCTCGACCAGGGTGCCCTCGAGGCCGTTCTTGCAGATCCAGGTGCCGGGGATCTCCGCGTCGTCCGCGAACGGCACGTCGTATTCCTCGCCGTTGTCGCAGCGGTAGCGCGCGATTCGCCGCGGCGCCAGATCGTGGTCGCGGTCGGTTTCGTAGCTCACCGCCCCGAGTCGGCTGCCTCGCAGTACACGATCTGCCATGGTGGTGTCCTTCCTTGTGTGCTCCGCCCGGGTGACGATGCCGTGCGGCATCGACACCGGGCTCGACGTCCACTGTGCTCAACGTCTGCGGAGCCGATTCCGTTCCCGCGGCCCACCGAGGAGCCGAGGGACCAGTCTACCGACCCGCCGCACCGCCGCGCGCACGGTGCCCGCACCGGCCCGTGCGTCCGGGGTTCCCGCCGCCCCGCCAGGGGTGCAGGTGGGCAGTACAGTGACGCTCGTGACCGGACGTGACACCCGAGCGAGCACGTGCCTGTGGTGCGGGCGCCCGGTACCGGAGATCGGCACCGGGCGGCGACGCCGCTACTGCCGCCAGTCGTGTCGGCAACGCGCCTACGAGCAGCGCAGCAGCGCCCGCCGCGCCGGACTGCCCGAGGATTCGGTGGTGCTCACCGCCGGCGAGGTCGAGGCACTCGCCGACCGCGCGTTCCGGGCGCGCTGCGCCGCCGAGGACGTCGCCACCGCGGTCGCCGAGGGCGCCGCGGCCGACGAGCTGACCGCCCTGTGCGCGGAGCTGCTCGATCTGGCCCGCGACGCCGAACGGCTGCGTTGACCGCCCCGATCGGGGAGCGCGGGCTCAGGCGAAGAAGCCACCCATGGTGTAGATCACCTGGCAGAACGCACCGTTGGCGTACTGCAGCGAGCCGAACAGGGCGCCGAGCACCGCACCGGGACCGCTGTCGATCACTGTGGACTGCAATCCGCCGCCGTTGTTGTCGAGGGTGGCGACCCCGGCCCGGATGTTCTCCATGTTGATCCACACGAACTTCAGGTCCGAGGCGGTCACCGGCGCACCGGCGGTGGGTTCGACGATCACCTCGATCGACCCGAACGGCACCTGACCGTGCGGGCCGGGATGCACCCACGCGGTGGTCATCGCGAACGGCACGAAACCGCCGCCGCAGCCCGGACCGACGGTGGGTGCGGGCGACGAGAACGGCTGCGGGATGTTCTTCGGCGGCGGCGCGAACGGATCCGCCGAGCCGGAGTCGGCGACGAGCCGCTCGAGCGCGGCGAGGGTCTCGGGGGAGTCGGCGACCTCCGCGCGCAGCTGATCGAGCGGCACCCCCGGCGGGGCGGTGTCGGCGGCGGCCTGGGCGGGGGCCGCGAGCAGGGCCGCGGCGAGCAGGGCGGTGGCGAGCGGGGCGGATCGGCGACGCAACATCTCGGGCTCCTTCGAATCGGGTCGAGCGGGCGGGACGAGACGATCCGGTCGCGATCCGATCACGCACGGGTCGCGGCACGGGGGCACGAAGGTGACGGCCGCTTCGAGAATAAGGAGAGCTGTCCGGTTTCGGGGCGTTTCCGGCGAGCCCGATCCGGCTTCGGAGGCGACCTCATTCGTCACGCCGGTCACGAACAGGACATTCCTCCCGACGGTCGGGAAAACGTTATCGAAACGCGATTAATCGCCTGCGGGGGAACGATTTCCGAGGTCACCCGCGGTTCCGCACCGCTGCCGCGACGGTAGAGGGGCGACCTGTGGGGCGCAGCGGCGGGCGGTGCTGCGGTCGTCGCCGCAATCCGGTCGTACCGGTCGTACAGGTGGTCTAGCTTGTTGTGTGGCCCCGGTCACACGGGGTCACACGATCGAACGGGGGTCCGATCGCGGCGCCGCACGCCCAGCGCGGCACCGGGATCGGCTCCTGCACGCGATGTCGGGGGACACACGCCGATCACGGCCAACAACATCGCTTTCGGAGGGGATATGTCGCTGCGACACCGTCGTCCGCAGATACCGGCCGGCGCTTTCCCGCTGTCGTCTGCGCAACGGGCCATCTGGTTCGCGCAGCAGCTCGCGCCCGAGGTACCCGTGTGCATCGCGCAGTATGTGGATCTGCGCGGCGCCCCGGATCTGGATCTGCTGCGACGCTGCGGATATCGCGCCGGCGCCGAGTTCCAGTCCGCCTATCTGCGGGTCGTCGACGTCGACGGTGAACCCGTCCAGTACGTCGACCCCACCGTCGAGGACCGCAACGAGATCCCGCTGCTCGACTTCCGCGGCGAACCCGACCCGATGGCCGCGGCGCACGAGTGGATGACCGCCGACTACGCCACCCCGGTGGACCTGGCGAACGACCTGCTGGTGAACATGACGATCCTGCAGGTCGCCGACGACCGGTTCCTCTGGTACGCCCGCATCCACCACGTCGCCCTCGACGGATTCGCGGCGATGACCATGGTCAACCGCATCGCCGCCCTCTACACCGCGGAGATCGACGGCCGCGAGCCGGAACCGTCGAAAGCCGCCGACCTGCGCGCCCTGTACGACTGGGACCGCGAGTACCGCAACTCCGAGCGCTACCGCACCGACCGCGACTACTGGATCGAGCGGGTCGCCGGACTCGAGGACGGCTCGACTCTGGCGCAACGCGACGCCCCCACCGCGGCGGTGTCGCTGCTGTCGAGCCACACCCTCCCCGACGACCTCGTCGACGCGCTGACCGCGGTCGACGACGAACCGGGACTGTCGTCGACGGCGGCGGTCATCGCGGCGTTCGCGTGCTATCTGGCGCGGATGACCGGCCGCGACGACGTGATGATCAACCTGCCGGTCTTCGCCCGCACCACCGCCATGGCCCGCCGCTCCGGCGGCATGCTCGTCAACACCGCGCCGCTGCACATCTTTCTCGAACCGGACGACACCCGCACCGACCTGGTGCGGCGGGTGCAGCTCGAACTCACCGGGGCGCTGCGCCACCAGCGATTCAGCCTCGAGGACATCCGCCGCGAGACCGGCGCCGCCGGCGACCCGTACCGCTATGCCGGGCCGATGGTCAACGTCATGCTGTTCCGGCAGGAGATCGTGCTCGGCGACATCCGCGGCGAGTTCCACATCATGACCTCCGGTCCCGTCGAGGACCTGCTGGTCAACATCTATCAGAGCGGCGACCCGGCCCGGACCTTCCTCGACTTCCGCGGCAACCCGCACCGCTACGACGAGGACGAACTCCGTGCCCACCACGACCGGTTCGTCGAACTGCTCGACGATTTCCTGCGCAGCGCCCCCGACCGCGCGGTCGCCGTGATCCATCCGGCCAGCGTGACCCTGGGCGAGCAGCGCCGCCGCGCCGCCGCCGACGCCGGTTTCTGGCGGCAGCAGCTCGCCGACGCCGCCGAACGCCTCGAACTGCCCCGCCCCGTCACCGCCCCCGCCGACGACACCCCCGCCGACGTCGAGGACCGCCTGGCGGTCACGGCCGCGGCGCTCGCCGCGCGTTTCGCCACCACCGAGGGCGACGCCCCGGACACCACCGTCGCCGCCGTGCTGCACGCCGCCACGGCGGCGCTCATCGCCCGGCTCACCGGTCACGACGACGTCCTCGTCGGCGTGGCCCGCGACGGGCGGGTGCTGCCGCTGCGCGTCGAGGTGGACCCGGCCGAGCCCTTCGCCGAGCTGGTGCGGCGCGTGCGCACCCTCGGCGCCGATCTCGCCGCCCACGCCGAGGTCGACCCGGCCGTGCTCGCCGGCCTCGCCCCCGCCTGCCCGGTGGTGCTCACCCTCGACGACCCGACCTCCGCCCCCGCGGACGCGGTGCTGCGCGTGACGATCGACACCACCGGCACCGCCCTGCAGGTCCGCACCGGCTACCGGCCCGACCGGGTGGACGCGCACACCGCCACCACCACCGGCCGGCGACTCGGCCGCGCCCTGACCGCGGTGCTCACCGACCCGCACCTGCCCATCGGGGATCTGCCGTTCGTCGGCAGCGACGAGGTCGCCGGTCTGGTCCCGGCGCACGGCGACCCGGCCCGCTCCGCGCAGACCCTGCCGGAGATCCTGTGCGCGGTCGCCGCGGTGGTGCCGGACACCGAGGCGGTGGTGTGCGAGGACCGGCGTATGACCTACGGCGAACTCGACGCCTGGTCCAACCGGCTCGCCCGCGTCCTCATCGACGCCGGCGCCGGACCGGAGACGTTCGTCGCGGTCGGCATCGCCCGCTCCCTCGAATCGGTGGCGGTGATCTGGGCGATCGCCAAGTCCGGGGCCGCCTTCGTGCCCGTCGACCCGAAATATCCGGCCGAACGCATCGAATACATGCTCACCGACTCCGGGGCGATCCTGGGCCTGACCACCGCCGCGCACCGCGCCGAGCTGCCCGACACGGTGCCCTGGCTCGTCCTCGATCCGGATCTCGACGCGCGGATCGCGCAGGCGAGCGATGAGCCGATCACCGACGACGACCGGCCGGCCACCCTGCTGTTCGACCATCCCGCCTACCTGATCTACACCTCCGGCTCCACCGGCCGCCCCAAGGGTGTGGTGGTGCCGCACCGCGGCCTGGCGAACCTGTCGGCGACCCTGCACACCCGCCTGGCCCCACCCCCGGCGGCCCGGGTCTCGCACTTCTCCTCGCCGAGCTTCGACGCGTCGATCTTCGAGTACATGACCGCCTTCGCCATCGGCGCGACCCTCGTGGTGGTGCCCGCCCACATCTACGGCGGCGACGAACTGGCGGCGCTGCTGCGCCGCGAACAGGTCACCCACCTGTTCTCCACCCCGGCCGCGCTGGCGTCGGTGGACCCGACCGGCGTCGAATGCGAGGCGGTCACCGTCGCGGGCGAGGCGTGCCCACCGGAACTGGTGGCGCGCTGGGCACCCGGCCGCCGGATGTACAACGCGTACGGGCCCACCGAGACCACCATCGTCTGCAATATCACCGACATGCTGGTGCCGGGGGAGACCGTCACCATCGGCCACCCGGTGTGCGGTATCGACGAGCTGATCCTCGACGGCCGGTTGCACCCGGTGCCGGTCGGGATCGCCGGGGAGCTGTACATCGCCGGGCCGGGCGTCACCCGCGGCTATCACGACCGGCCGGGCCTGACCGCCACCCGTTTCGTCGCCGACCCCTTCGGCCCTCCCGGCTCGCGCATGTACCGCACCGGTGACGTCACCCGCTGGCGCATCCGCGACCCGCACCGTCCCGCCCGCTCGGTGACCGTCGAATATCTCGGCCGCTCCGACTTCCAGGTCAAGATCCGCGGGTTCCGCATCGAACTCGGCGAGATCGACGCCGCCCTCAGCGACCGCCCCGACGTCGCCTTCGCCGTCACCCTGGGCCGCGCCGCGCCCTCCGGGGAACAGATGCTCGTGTCCTATGTGCTGCCCGATGCCGGCTGCACCCTCGACCCGGAGCAGCTGTCCGCGGCGCTCGCGGCGCGGTTGCCCGCCCACATGGTGCCCGCCGCGATCATGGTTCTCGACGAGATCCCGCTGACCGCCGTCGGCAAACTCGACCGCACGGCACTGCCCGAGCCGGTCTTCGGCGGCGCCGGTGGGGCGGCGGCGATGTCGCCCACCGAGACCGCGTTGGCCGCGATCTTCGCCGACCAGCTCGGCGTCGCCGAGGTCGGTGCCGACGACAGCTTCTTCGAGCTCGGCGGCAACTCGCTGGTCGCCACCCGGGTGATCTCCCGCATCAACGACGCCTTCGGCACCGATCTGGGGGTGCGGTCGCTGTTCGAGGCCCCCACCGTGCGGGCGCTGGCGGCGAACCTGCCCGCCGGTGACGACGTCGACCGGCCCGCCCCGGCGCCGGTGCTGCCGCGCCCGGACCGCATCCCGGTCTCCGCCGCCCAGCAACGCCTGTGGTTCGTCGACCAGCTCGACCCGTCCTCGGCCGCCTACAACATCCCGATCGCGCTGCGGCTGCGCGGCGCCCTCGACCACGCGGCGCTGGTCGCGGCGACCCGCGATGTGCTCGACCGGCACGAGGCGCTGCGCACCGTCTACCCGGCCACCCCGGCCGGGCCGATCCAGCAGGTGCTGCCCGTCGACGCGCTCGCCCTGGATCTGACCCCCACGGTCACGGACGATCTCGACGCGGACGTCGCGGCGGTGGTCGCGGCCGGTTTCGACGTCACCGTCGACCCGCCGCTGCGGATGCGGCTGTTCCGCGTCGCCGGCGACGAGCACGTGCTCGCCGTGGTGGTGCACCACATCGCCGCCGACGGCGCGTCGCTGGCGCCGCTGTCCCGGGATCTGGTCACCGCCTACGCCGCCCGCGCCGCGGGCACCGCCCCGGACTGGGCGCCGCTGCCGCTGCAGTACGCCGACTACACCCTGTGGTTCGCGGATCTGCTCGGCGACGTCGACGACCCGACCTCCCGCGCCGCCCGGCAACTCGAGTACTGGCGCGAGATCCTCACCGGCGCCCCCGACCTGCTGGCGCTGCCCACCGACCGGCCGCGCCCACCGCAGCAGTCCTTCCGCGGCGCGAGCGTCGACGTCGAGATCGCCCCGGAGCTGTACGGGCGGATCCGGCAGCTCGCCCACGCCCACACCGCCACCGAGTTCATGGTCGTGCACGCCGCCCTGGCGGTGCTGCTGGCCCGCCTGTCCGGCGGCGACGACATCGTCGTCGGCACCCCCGTCGCCGGGCGCAGCCACCGCCACCTCGACGACCTGGTCGGCATGTTCGTCAACACCGTCGCGCTGCGCACCGCCGTACCCGCCGACCTGTCCTTCGCAGACGTCCTCGCCGCGGTGCGCGACACCGACCTGGCGGCCTTCGCGCACACCGACCTGCCGTTCGACCGGCTCGTCGACGCCGTGGTGCCCGCCCGCTCGGCGGCCTACTCGCCGCTGTTCCAGGTGATGCTCGCCTTCTCCGACACCACCGGCGCGCACCTGACCCTGCCCGGCCTGGACGTCGACATCGCCGAAATCGACACGCACACCACCAAATTCGACCTGCATCTGCAGCTCGGCGCGGTCGCCGACGGCGACGGCCGCACCCACGCACTGCGCGGCGCGCTGTCCTACGCCACCGACCTGTTCGATCCCGCCACCGCCGCCGCGATCGGGCAGCGCCTCGTGGGGCTGCTCGAGACGGTCACCGCGGATCCGGCGGTGCCGGTCGGCGACGTGGAGCTGCTCACCGCCGACGAACGCCGCACCGTTCTCGACACGTGGAACGCAACCACCGCCGACACCGGACCCGCCACCACCCTCGGGGAACTGTTCGCCGCGCAGGTCGCCGCGACCCCGCACGCCCCGGCCGTCACCGTCGACGGCCACACCCTCGGCTACGCCGAATTCGACGCGGTCACCAACCGGCTCGCGCGGCGGTTGCTGCGCGCCGGCGCCGGACCGGACCGGGTGATCGCCCTCGCCGCGCCGCGGTCGCTGGATCTGCTCGTCGGCATGTACGCGATCGTCAAGAGCGGTGCCGCCTACCTGCCGCTGGATCCGGAGCATCCCGCCGAGCGGCTGCGCTACGTCCTCGACACCGCCGCCCCGCGCGCGGTGCTCACCACCAGCGATGTCGCCGACGCCCTGCCCGACACCGGCGCCGAGGTGCTGCGCATCGACCGCCTCGACCTCGCCGACGAATCCCCGGCGGCCCTCACCTCGGCGGATCGACCGGAGCCGACCGGCGCGCATCTCGCCTACGTGATCTTCACCTCCGGCTCCACCGGCCGCCCCAAGGGGGTGGCGGTGCCGCACGCCGCGATCGTCAACCGGTTGCGCTGGATGCAGCACACCTATCCGCTGACCGCCGACGACACGGTGGTGCAGAAGACCCCCGCCACCTTCGACGTGTCGGTGTGGGAGTTCTTCTGGCCGCTGCAGGTCGGGGCGCGGCTGGCCGTCGCCGCCCCCGGCGGGCACCGCGATCCCGGTTACCTGCTGCGGCTGTTCGCCGAGGAGCGGGTCACCGTGGCGCATTTCGTGCCGTCGATGCTCGCGGTGTTCGTCGACGCCCTGCACGGCCGCGGCCGGGAGCCGCTCGCGCTGCGGCACGTGTTCGCGTCGGGGGAGGCGCTGCCCGCCGAGACCGCCGCCGCGCTACGCGAGGCGCTGCCGCACACCGCCCTGCACAATCTGTACGGGCCCACCGAGGCCGCGGTGGACGTCACCGCCTGGACCACCACCGACACCGATGCCGGGTCGGTGCCGATCGGGCGCCCGGTGTGGAACACCCGCACCTACGTGCTCGACGCGCGGCTGCATCCGGTGCCCGCCGGCGCCGCCGGCGAGTTGTATCTGGCCGGGATCCAGCTCGCCCGCGGCTATCTCGACCGCCCGGGCCTGAGCGCCGACCGGTTCGTCGCCGACCCGTTCGGGGCGCCGGGGGAGCGGATGTACCGCACCGGGGATCTGGCCACCCGCCGCGCCGACGGTGCCCTGATGTACTTGGGGCGCACCGACTTCCAGGTCAAGGTCCGCGGTCTGCGCATCGAGCTCGGGGAGATCGAGCAGGTGTTGCGCGCCCGCGAGGAGATCGGGCAGGCGGTGGTGCTCGTCCACCACGGCGCCGACGACCGGCTCACCGGCTATCTCGTGCCCACCCCGGGCCGCAGCATCGACACCGCCGCGGTCACCGCCGATCTCGCCGCGCACCTGCCGGATTACATGGTGCCCGCCGCCCTCGTCGTCCTCGACGCGCTGCCGGTCGGCGCCAACGGCAAACTCGACCGCAACGCGCTGCCCGCTCCGCCGGCACCGACCGCCGCCGGTGGCTACCGGGCGCCGCGCACCCCCACCGCACAGCTCGTCGCCACCGTCTTCGCCGACCTGCTCGGCGTCGACCGGGTCGGCGCCGACGACCACTTCCTCGACCTCGGCGGCACCTCCCTGCTCGCGATGCGCGCCGCCGCCCGGCTCGCCGCGGACACCGGCGGTGAGCTCGGCATCCGGGAGATCTTCGACCATCCGGTCGTCGCCGATCTCGCCGCGCATCTCGACCAGCCCGACCGCACCGGCGCCGGGCGCGGCGCCCCGGTGGCCGGGCCGCGCCCCGACCCGGTCCCGCTGTCCCCGGCGCAGCAGCGGATGTGGTTCATCAACCAGTTCGACACCACCTCCCCGGCCTACAACATCGCCGTCGCGCTGCGCCTGAGCGGCAGGCTCGATCAGGCGGCGCTGCAGCACGCCATCGGCGACGTCGTCGCCCGGCACGAATCGCTGCGCACCCGCTATCCGCTCACCGACGACGGGCCCGTGCAGGTCGTGGTGCCCACCGGCGCCGCCGTCCCCGATCTGGTGATGCTCACCGTCGACGACGGCACCGCCCTCGACAGCGAGCTCACCCCGATCCTCGCGGCCGGATTCGATGTGGCCACCGAGATCCCCACCCGCATCCGGGTGCTCGCCCTGGCCGAGGACGAGCACGTGCTCGTGCTCGTCGCCCACCACATCGCCGCCGACGGTTTCTCCATGGGGCCGCTGGCCCGCGACGTCATCGCCGCCTACAGCGCCCGCCACGCCGGGCAGACCCCGCCGTGGACCCCGCTGCCGGTGCAGTACGTCGACTACACCCTCTGGCAGCACCGGGTGCTCGGCGACGACACCGACCCCGATTCCCTGGCCGCCGAACAGCTCCGGTTCTGGCGCGCAACCCTCACCGGCGCCCCGGAACTGCTCGAACTGCCCTTGGATCGGCCGCGCCCGGTGCAGCCGTCGCGGCGCGGCGCCCGCATCCCGTTCACCCTCGACGCGGCCGCGCACCGCCGGCTGCTCGACATCGCCCGCGCCCACGACGCGTCGGTGTTCATGCTGGTGCACGCCGCACTGACGGTGCTGCTCGCCCGCCTGTCCGGCAGCGACGACATCGTCGTCGGCACCCCCGTCGCCGGGCGCGGCCACCGGGCCCTCGACGACCTGGTCGGCATGTTCGTCAACACCGTGGTGCTGCGCGCCCGCGTCGACGACGACGAGCCGTTCACCGCGCTGCTCGACCGCATCCGCACCGGCGACCTGACCGCCTTCGGGCACACCGAGGTGCCCTTCGAGCGGCTCGTCGAGGTCCTCGACCCGCCCCGCTCGACCGCCTACACCCCGCTGTTCCAGGTGCTGCTCGAATTCCAGGACACCGAACGCCCCGAGATCGAACTGCCCGACCTGTCGGTGCGGGTGATCGACCTCGACCCGATGCTGGCGCTGTTCGACCTGCAGCTGTCCATCGCCGAGACCACCGACGCCGACGGCCCCGCCGGCATCCGCGCGTCGTTCACCTACGCCACCGACCTGTTCGACGCCGCCACCGTCGCCTCGTTCGCCGACCGGTTCGTGCGCATCGTCGAGGCGATCACCGACACCCCCGACATCGCGGTCGGCAACATCGACATCGTCACCGACCGGGAACTGGCCGACCTGGCCCCGGCGCGGGGCCTGCCACCGGTCTCACCGCAACTGTGGCCGGAACTGCTCACCTCGATCGCCGCGATCCTGCCCGACGCGGTCGCCCTGCGCTTCGCCGACCGGCAGATCACCTACGCCGAACTCGACGCCTGGTCCACCCGCGTGGCGCGGCTGCTCGTCGACGAGCACCGGATCGGCCCGGAAACCGTCGTCGCGCTCGCGCTGACCCGCTCGCTCGAATCGGTCGCGGTGGTGTGGGCGGTCACCAAGACCGGTGCGGCGTTCGTGCCCGTCGACCCCGCCTACCCACCGGAGCGGGTGAGCTACATGCTCACCGACAGCGCTGCCGCCCTGGGCATCACCACCGCCGCGCACCGCGACGCGCTGCCCGCCGAGGTGCCGTGGCTGGTGCTCGACGATCCTGCCGTCGCCGCCCGGATCGCCGCGACGAGCGACGCACCCATCACCGACGCCGACCGCACCGCCGCGCTGCACTTCGACCACCCGGCCTACCTGATCTACACCTCCGGCTCCACCGGCCGCCCCAAGGGCGTGGTGGTCACCCACCGCGGCATGACCAACCTCAACGCCGAGGTGCGCAGCCACTTCACCATCACCCACCAGGCTCGCGTCTCGCACCTGGCGTCGCCGAGCTTCGACGCGTCGATCTTCGAGTTCACCAAGGCGTTCTGCGCCGGCGCCACCCTGGTGATCGTGCCGCCGGACGTCTACGGCGGCGACGAACTCGCCCGGCTGCTGCGCGAGGAGAAGGTCACCCACGCCTTCATCACCCCCACGGCGCTCGCCTCCCTCGACCCCACCGGACTCGACGACCTCGAGGTCCTCGTCGTCGCCGGCGAGGCCTGCCCACCGGAACTGGTGGCGCGCTGGGCGCCGGGACGGCGCATGTTCAACGGCTACGGCCCGTCCGAGGCCACCATCGAGACCAGCGTCAGCCCGCAACTGCGGCCCGGGCACACCGTCACCATCGGCGGCCCCGCCGTCGGCTTCCACCAGACCGTCCTCGACGACCGACTGCGGCCCGTCCCCGTCGGGGTGGCCGGCGAGCTGTACATCGCCGGGCCGGGCGTGGCCCGCGGCTACCATCGCCGCCCCGACCTCACGGCCGCCCGGTTCGTCGCCGACCCCTACGGCATCCCCGGCGAACGCATGTACCGCACCGGGGATGTGGTGCGCTGGCGGCACGACGGCACCGTCGAATATCTGGGCCGCTCCGACTTCCAGGTCAAGGTGCGCGGCTTCCGCATCGAACTCGGCGAGATCGACGCCGCGCTCACCGCCCACGACGCGATCGTCTTCGCCCATACCATCGGGCACCCCGCACCCAGCGGCGACACTGTGCTCGTGTCCTACATACTGCCCGACACCACCGACACCACCGCCACGCAGATCGATCCGCGGGCACTGCGCGCCTGGGCCGCGGCGCGGCTGCCCGGTCACATGGTGCCCGCCGCGGTGGTGGTGCTCGATGAGCTGCCGCTGACCCCGGTCGGCAAACTCGACCGCCGCGCCCTGCCGGTGCCGGACCTGACACGGCTCGGCGGCGACTACCGTCCCCCGAGCACCGACCTCGAGGCAACCGTCGCCGAGATCGTCGCCGAGGTCCTCGGGCACCCGCAGGTCTCCGTCGACGACAACTTCTTCGATCTCGGCGGCAACTCGCTGATCGCCACCCGCGTCGTCGCCCGCCTCAACGCCGCGCTCGGCACCGACGCCGGGGTCCGTGCCCTGTTCGAGGCGCCCACAGTGCGGGCGCTGGCCGCGCGGATCCTCGACGATCACGGTGGGCACGGACGGGTGCCGCTGGTCGCCGCCGACCGGCCCGAACGGTTGCCGCTGTCCCCGGCCCAGCAACGCATGTGGTTCGTCAACCAGTTCGACACCACCTCCGCCGCCTACAACATTCCGCTCGCCATCCGCCTGTCCGGCCGCCTCGACGTCGCGGCACTGACCGGAGCGGTGCGCGACGTGCTCGACCGGCACGAGAGCCTGCGCACCTGGTATCCCGGCGACGAACAGGGCCCGCGCCAGGTCGTCGTCGACACCGACCGGGTGCTGCCGGCGCTCACGGCGCGGCCGGTCACCGGCGACGACCTGCCCACCGACCTCGCCGACTTCGTCGGTGCCGGTTTCGACGTGGCCGCGGCGGTGCCGGTGCGGCTACGGCTGTGGCGCCTGGACGAGCACGCTCATGTCCTGGCGGTGGTGGTGCACCACATCGCCGCGGACGGCTCGTCGATGGCGCCGCTGGCCCGCGACCTGATGCTCGCCTACACCGCCCGCACCGGCGGGACGGACCCGGATCGGTCGCCGCTGCCGGTGCAGTACGCCGACTACGCCCTGTGGCAGCGCCGGCTGCTCGGCGACCCGGACGACCCGACCTCCCTCGCCGCCGCGCAGCTGCGGTTCTGGCGCGACACCCTCGCCGACGCCCCCGAACTGCTGCCGCTGCCCACCGACCGGCCGCGCCCCACCCAGCGCAGCTTCCACGGTGCCCTGCACCGCTTCACCGTGCCCGCCGACGTGCAGCGGCGCCTCGAGGCGCTGGCCGCCGAGCACGACACCACCGTGTTCATGGCCGTGCACGCAGCGTTCGCGGCGCTGCTGGCCCGCCTGACCGGCACATCCGACATCGTCATCGGCTCCCCGGTCGCCGGTCGCGGCCACCGCGCCCTCGACGACCTGGTCGGCATGTTCGTCAACACCGTGGTGTTGCGCACCCCCGTCGACGGGGCGCTGTCGTTCACCGACCACCTGCACCGCACCCGCGAGATCGACCTCGCGGCCTTCGGGCACACCGAGCTGCCCTTCGAGACCCTCGTCGACGTGCTCGCCCCGGCCCGCGAGACCGACCGGTCCCCGCTGTTCCAGGTGGTGCTCGAATACGGCAACACCGAACGGGCCCACCTGGTGCTGCCCGAACTCGAGGTCGACGCCCTCGACCCGGAGCTGCCCGTCGCCAAGTTCGACCTGCAACTGACCCTGCAGGATCCAGACCCGACCGGAACAGGGGAGAGCGACGGAATGCCCGCGGCGTTCACCTACGCCACCGACCTGTTCGATCCCGACACCGTCGCCTCCTTCGCGCAGCGGCTGGTGCGGCTGCTCGACGCGGTCACCGCCGACCCGCACCGCCCCATCGGCGACGTCGACCTGCTCACCGACGACGAACGTCCCACCGCCCCGGCGCCGCTGCGCCCGGCCACGGCGAGCGTGCTCGGCTCCGCCTCGGCGTCGCTGCTCGATCTGTACGCCCGCGGCGCCGGACTCGACCCGGCGGCGATCGCGGTCACCGCCCCCGACGGGACGCTGCTCTACGACGAGCTCACCGACCGGGTGCAGCGCCTGGCGCGGCTGCTCGTCGAGCACGGCGCCGGACCCGACCGGCTCGTCGCCGTCGCCCTGCCGCGCGGCACCGACCTGATCGTCGCGCTGCTCGCCGTATTGCACAGCGGCGCCGCCTATCTGCCCATCGACGTGGCGTTCCCCCCGGACCGGCTCGCGTACATGTTCGACGACGCGGCCCCGGTGTGCCTGCTCACCACCGCCGACCACGCCACCGCTCTGCCCCCGCACACCCCGCCGATCGTGGACCTGCACGACCCGGCCGTGCGCACCCGCCTCGACGAGATGCCCAGCGGCGGTGACGGATTGCCACGCGTGCACCCGGAGGCGGCGGCGTACGTCATCTACACCTCCGGCTCCACCGGCCGCCCCAAGGGCGTGATGGTCCCGCACCGCACCGTCGTCACCCTGCTCACCGACACCACCGAGATGTTCGGTTTCGACGCCTCCGATGTGTGGACACTGTTCCACTCCTACGCCTTCGACTTCTCGGTGTGGGAACTGTGGGGCGCCCTCGCCCACGGTGGCCGGCTCGTCGTCGTCGACTACCACACCGCCCGCAACCCGCAGGAATTCCTGGCACTGCTGCGCCGCGAACGGGTCACCGTGCTCAACCAGACCCCGACGGCCTTCTACCAGCTCATCGACGCCGACCGCGCCGCCGGCACCGACCTGCCGGCGCTGCGCCGGGTGATCTTCGGTGGGGAAGCCCTCGACTTCGGGCAGCTCGACCGCTGGTACCGGCGCCACGACGACACCGCCCCGACGCTGGTGAACATGTACGGCATCACCGAGACCACCGTGCACGTCACCGCCCGCACCATCACCCGCGAACTCGCCGCCACCGCCGCGGCAAGCCTGATCGGCCCACCGTTGCCGTCGCTGCGCCTGCACATCCTCGACAACCGGCTGCATCCGGTGCCCACCGGGGTGATCGGCGAACTGTACGTCTCCGGCGCCCAGCTCTCCCGCGGCTACCTGCACCGCCCCGATCCGACCGCCACCCGGTTCGTCGCCGACCCGCACGGCGCCCCCGGCGACCGGATCTACCGCACCGGGGACCTGGCGCGCCGCACCCGCGACGGCGAGATCGAATATCTCGGCCGCGCCGACTTCCAGGTGCAGCTGCGCGGTTTCCGCATCGAGCTCGGCGAGATCGAAGCGGCGCTGCTGCGCGCCCCCGGTGTCGGCCGCGCCGTGGTCGTCGTCCACACCGACCCGGCCTCCGGTACCGACCGGCTCGTCGGCTACGCGGTACCCGAACCCGGCCACGACCTCGACGTCGACGTGGTGCTCGAGCATGCCGCCGGGGAACTCGCCGCGTACATGCTGCCGTCCACCCTGATGGTGCTCGACACGCTGCCGGTCACCGCAACCGGCAAACTCGACCGGCGCGCGCTGCCCGCCCCCGACTTCGCCGCCCGCACCACCGTCTCCCGCGCCCCCGCGCGCGGCCACGAAACGGTGCTGGTGGAACTGTTCGCGCAGGTCCTCGGTCTGCCGACGGTGGGGGTGGACGATTCGTTCTTCGCCCTGGGCGGCGATTCGATCATGTCCATCCAGCTGGTCTCCCGCGCGAAGGCCGCCGGCCTGGACCTGACTCCGCGCGAGGTGTTCGAACACAAGACCCCCGCCGCGCTCGCCGCCGTCGTCGGCACCGCCACCCCCACCGAAACGCTCGCGGAGCTGCCCGGCGGTGGGGTCGGGGACATGCCGCTACCGCCGATCGCGCACTGGATGCTCGACCGCGGCGGCAGCATCGGCCGCTACTCGCAGGCGCTGCTGCTGCGCCTGCCCACCGGCCTGGACGCGGCGACGCTGCGGGCGATCGTCACCGCGGTCCTCGACCGGCACGACATGCTGCGCGTGCACCTGCACGCGGTGCCGGACGTCCCCGGCGGGCACGTCCTGCACGTGCCCGCCCCGGGCAGCGTCGACGTCGACACCGTCATCCACCGGGTGCCGGTGACCAGCGCCGCGGACAGCGACGACTTCTTCGCCCTGGCCGCCGCCGAACTCGACGCCGCCGCCGACCGCCTCGACCCGCACAGCGGGCGGGTGGTGCAGCTGGTGTGGTTCGACGCCACCAGCGGCGCCGGCCGACTGCTCATCGTCATCCACCATCTCGCCGTCGACGGGGTGTCCTGGCGCATCCTCGTCCCCGACCTGGCCGCCGCGTGGGCGGCCGCCGCGGCCGACGGCGCCACGAGTGGTGCGCTGCTGCCCCCCCACACCGGCACCAGCGTGCGCCGCTGGGCCCACGCCCTGCGCGACGCCGCCCCCACCCGCCGCACCGAACTCGACTTCTGGCGCGCCATGCTCGACGGACCGAACCCGCCGCTCGGGCACCGCCCCTTCGATCCGGTCCGCGACACCAACGCCACCGTCATCACCGTCGCCACCGAACTGCCCACCTCCGTCACCGAGGCGCTGCTCACCGCCGTGCCCAACGCCTTCCACGGCGCCGTCGACCACGGCCTGCTCACCGCACTCGCCCTCGCGGTGGCGGCGTGGCGCCGCGACCGCGGCCACCACCCGGCCCAGCTGCTGCTCAACCTCGAAGGGCACGGCCGCGACAGCAATGCCGCCGCCGGCGCCGACCTGTCCGGCACCGTCGGCTGGTTCACCACCATCCACCCGCTGCGCCTGGACCTGACCGGCATCGACCTCGACGACGCGCTCGCCGCCGGCCCGGCCGCCGGTCGCGCCGTCAAGACCGTCAAGGAACACCTCGCAGCCGTCCCCGACCACGGCACCGGCTTCGGGCTGCTGCGCTATCTCGACCCCGACACCGCCACCGAACTCGCGAACGCACCGACGCCGCAGGTCAGCTTCAACTATCTCGGCCGCCCCACCGCCGGGGTCACCGACACCGACACCCCCTGGCTGCCCATCGACGGCTTCCCCCACGGCGGGGCACAGAGCCCGAACATGCCCGCCGCCGCGGTGCTCGACATCAACGCCGTCACCACCGACACCCCCACCGGGCCGGTACTCGAGGTGCACTGGTCGTACCCGGCCGGGCTGCTCGACGACACCGACGTCACCGCCCTCGCGCACCACTTCGCCACCGCCGCCACCGCACTGACCCGGCACACCCGCAGCCCGCACGCCGGTGGCCTGACCCCCTCGGATCTGCCGCTGGTGCGACTGCACCAGGACGTCATCGAACGTCTCGAGCAACGCTACGGGCCCCTGGACACGGTGTGGCCGACCGCGCCGCTGCAGACCGGGCTGCTCTTCCACGCCCTGCTCGCCGGGGACCGCCCCGACGCCTACATCGTGCAGCTCGTCCTCGACCTGCGCGGCGAGGTCGACGCGAGCCGGATGCGCCGCTCCCTGCAACTGCTGCTCGACCGGCATCCGGCGCTGCGCGCGGCGTTCCCCGCCGCCGGCGACGGACACGTCCAGGTCATCCCCACCCACGTGGAAGTGCCGTTCACCGTCGCCGACACCAGCGACGACCCCGACCCGGACGACGCCGCCGCGCAACTGCTCGCCCTCGATCGACGCACCCGCTTCGACACCGAGACCACGCCGCTGCTGCGCGCGACCGTCGTGCACACCGGCCCGGGCCGGCACCTGCTGGCGTTGACGAACCATCACCTGCTGCTCGACGGCTGGTCCACCCCGGTGCTGATCCGGGAACTGCTGATGCTCTACGCCACCGACGCGGACCAGCGGGCACTGCCCCCGGCGCCGCACTACGGCAGCTACCTCACCTGGCTCGCCGACCGCGACCCGGAAGCCTCCCTCGACGCCTACCGCCGCGCCCTCGCGGGGGTGGACGAACCGACCCTGCTCGCCCCGCAGCACCGCCCCGGCACCACCGTCGGGATCTCCGAGGACCTCGACCTCGACCTGGACACCGCTCTGTCGGTGCGGTTGCACGACACCGCCACCGCCCGCGGCGTCACCGTCAACACCCTCGTGCAGACCGCCTGGGGTGTGGTGCTCGGCGCCCTCACCGGCCGCACCGACGTGGTGTTCGGGGCGACCGTCTCCGGGCGGCCACCGCAGATCCCCGGCATCGAGGCGATGGTCGGGTTGTTCATCAACACCGTCCCGGTGCGCATCACCGTGCGGCCCGACGACACCGTCGGTGCGCTCGTCGACCGGGTGCAGGCCGAACAGGTCGCCCTGCTCGATCACCACCATCTCGACCTGGGCACCCTCGACCGGCACCTCGGGGCCGCCGTGCGATTCGACACCCTCACCGTCTTCGAGTCGTACCCGGTCGAACGCGCCGGTCTCGACCGCGACACCGACCTCGGCGGCATGCGGGTCGCCGACATCACCGGCCGCGACGCCGCGCACTACCCGCTGTCGGTGGTCGTGCACACCGACACCGCGGTGCACCTGCGCATGAAATACCTGCCGGAGGTCTTCGACCGCGACGCCGTCGCCGCGATCGCCGCGCGCATCACCGCTGTGCTCGACGCACTCACCGGCGACCCGGCCGCCCCGATCACCGCGCTGCCGGCACTCACCGCCACCGAGCAGGACGCGCTGCTGCCGGTGCACGGCCCGGCCGGGGGCAGCGACGTCGCCCTGCCGCAACTGCTCGCCGCGACCGCCGCCGCACACCCGGACCGGCCGGCCCTGCGCGAGGGGGAGCGGGTGCTCACCTACCGCGAACTCGACGAACGCTCCACCCGGCTGGCGCGGGTGCTGCTGCGCCGCGGCGCCGGACCGGAGACCTTCGTCGCCCTCGGCATCGCCCGCTCCGTCGAGTCGGTGACCGCGATGTGGGCGATCACCAAGACCGGGGCGGCGTTCGTGCCCGTCGACCCGCGCTATCCGGCCGAACGCGTCGCATTCATGCTCGACGACTGCGGCGCCACCGTCGGTGTGACCACCACCGCACACCGCGACCGGCTCCCGGACACGGTGCCGTGGCTGCTGCTCGACGACCTCGACCGCGACGCCGCGGGCGAGGACACCACCACGATCGACGACACCGACCGCCCCGCTGCGCTGCGGCTCGATCATCCCGCCTACCTGATCTACACCTCCGGCTCGACCGGCCGCCCCAAGGGTGTGATCACCACCCACCGCAGCCTGGACAACTTCGCCCGCGACCAGCGCAGCCGCTTCGGTGCCGGACCCGGCGCGCGGGTCATGCACGTCTCGTCGCCGAGCTTCGACGCGTCGATCTTCGAATACCTCCTGGCGTTCGGGTCCGGCGCCGAACTGGTGATCGTGCCCCCGCACATCGTCGGCGGCGCCGAACTCGGCGCGCTGCTGCGCGAGCAGCGGGTCACCCACGGGTTCATCACCCCCGCCGCGCTCGCCTCCCTCGACCCGGCGGATCCGACCGACCTCACCGATCTCGCGGTCGGTGGGGAGGCGTGGCCGGCGGACCTGCAGGCCACCTGGGCGCCCGGGCGGCGTCTCGTCGACGCCTACGGGCCCACCGAGACCACCATCATGGCCGCGATCAGCGACCCCCTGGGCGTCGACGACCCACTGACCCTCGGCGGTCCGCTGCGCGGGGTGCACGCCGTCGTCCTCGACACCGCGCTGCGACCCGTGCCGTTCGGTGCCGTCGGTGAGCTGTACCTGGCCGGCTGGGGCCTGGCCCGCGGCTATCACGCCCGGCCCGCGCTGACCGCCGCCCGGTTCGTCGCCGACCCCTACGGCGCCCCCGGCGAACGCATGTACCGCACCGGGGACCTGGTGCGCTGGGTCGGTGACCTCGACCGGCGGGATCTGCGCATCGAATACGTCGGCCGCAGCGACTTCCAGATCAAGATCCGCGGTTTCCGCGTCGAACTCGGCGAGATCGACGCCGTGCTCGCCGCCCACCCGGCCGTCGGATTCGCCGCCACCGTCGCGCACCGCGCCCCGAGCGGAGAGACGGTCCTCGTCGCCCACCTGCACCCCGCACCCGGCGCCGACATCGACCACGCCGCTGTGAAATACCATGTCTCCGAGCATCTCCCGGCGCACATGGTGCCCACCGTCATCAGCGTGCTCGACGAGATCCCGCTGACCCCCGTCGGTAAACTCGACCGCGCCGCCCTGCCCGCACCGAACCTGACCGCCGGCACCGGCGACCGTCCGGCACCCACCGACCCGCTCGAGTCGCTCGTCGCCGACGAACTCGCCGACGTGCTCGGCCTCGACCGACTCGGCGTCGACGACAACTTCTTCGACCTCGGCGGTAACTCACTGCTCGCCACCCGCGCCGTCGCCCGCCTCGGCGACCGGCTCGGCCGACCCGTGCCGGTGCGCGCCCTGTTCGAAGCCCCCACCGTCGCCGCGCTCGCCGCACACCTCGACGACCGGCCCACCACCGAGGTCGAGGAACCCACCGCCGACACCACCTCCGGCCCGATCGCCGGACCGCGCCCCGAGCACATCCCGCTCTCCCCGGCGCAGCAACGACTGTGGTTCATCAACCAGTTCGATCCGACCTCCGCCGCCTACAACATCCCCCTGGCGATCCGGTTGTCCGGGCATCTGTCCCCGGCCGCGCTCGGCGCCGCCCTGCACGACGTGCTGGCCCGGCACGAGAGCCTGCGCACCATCTACCCGGCGTCGGCGGCCGGACCGCACCAGCGGATCCTCGCCGCCGCCGACGCCCCGCTGCCGCTGGACGTGGTGCCCGCCGGAGAGGACACCGTGCACACCGCCATCGCCGACTTCCTCGGCGCCGGATTCGACGTCACCGTCGACATCCCGGTGCGGGCGCGGGTGTTCTCCTTCGGCCGCGACGACCATCTCGCCGTGCTGGTCGTACACCACATCGCCGCCGACGGCGGCTCCACCGGCCCGCTCGCCCGCGACCTGATGATCGCCTACGCCGCCCGCAGCCGCGGCGAGACCCCGGCGTTCGGGCCGCTGCCGGTGCAGTACGCCGACTACACCCTGTGGCAACTCGACCGGCTCGGCGACCCGGACGACCCCGGCACCCTCGCCGCCGACCAGACCACCTACTGGCAGCAGCGCCTCGCGGGGCTGCCGGAGGTGCTGCCGCTGCCCACCGACCGACCCCGGCCGCCGCAGCAGTCCTTCCGCGGCGACATCACCCGCTTCACCGTCGACGCCGATCTGCTCGCCCGGCTGCAGCAGCTCGCCGCCGTCCGGCACAGCACCGTGTTCATGACCGTGCACGCGGCGTTCGCGGTGCTGCTCGCCCGCCTGTCGGGCAGCGACGACATCGCCGTCGGCTCGCCGGTCGCCGGTCGCGGACACCGCGCCCTCGACGATCTGGTGGGCATGTTCGTCAACACCGTCGTGCTGCGCACCGCGGTGCCCGCGCAAGCGTCGTTCACCGAGCTGCTCACCGCCGTCACCGACAGCGACCTCGATGCCTTCGCGCACGCCGACCTGCCCTTCGACCGGGTCGTCGACGCGCTCGCCCCGACCCGCTCGACCGCACACTCACCGCTGTTCCAGGTCTCCATCGAATTCCACACCGCCGAACTGCCCGCGGTGGAACTGCCGCACCTGAGCGTGCAGGGCGTCGCCCTCGACCCGACGGTGTGCAACTTCGACCTCGAACTGCTCATCGGGGAGAACGCCGAAGGTGGCCTCGACGCCGCCTTCGTCTACGCCACCGACCTGTTCGACGCCGAGACGGTGCGTGGCTTCGCCGACCGGTTCACCCGGCTGCTGCACGCGATCGCCGCCGACCCGCACCGTCCCGTCGGCGATCTCGACCTGCTCACCGCCGCAGAACACACCGCGCTGGTGCCCGCCATCGGACCGCAGGCCGAACCGGCGGTGCTGTGGCCGCACCTGCTCGACACCGCCGTTGCCACCGCCCCGGACGCGGTCGCGGTCGTCGACGACGACCGGCAGGTCACCTACCGCGAACTCGACGCCCGCGCGCACCGGCTCGCGCGGCGCCTGCTCGACCGCGGCGCCGGACCCGAACAGGTGATCGCCCTGGCGATCCCGCGCTCGCTCGAATCGGTCACCGCGGTGTGGGCGACGGTGCGCAGCGGCGCGGCATTCGTGCCGGTCGACCCCACCTATCCGGCCGACCGCATCGCCTTCATGCTCGACGACAGTGCCGCGCGCATCGGCATCACCGTCGCCGCGCACCGCGACGCGCTGCCCGACGAGGTGGACTGGCTCGTCCTCGACGACCTCGACCTCACCGCCGGGCCGCTCGCACCGATCGACGACGCGGACCGGCCGACGGTGCTGCGCCCGGATCATCCGGCCTACCTGATCTACACCTCCGGCTCCACCGGCCGCCCCAAGGGCGTGGTGGTCACCCACCGCGGCCTGGCCTCCCTCGCCCGGGAGGAACGCGACCGTCTGCAGGTCACCGCCGCGGCCCGGGTGTCGCATCTGGCGTCGCCGAGCTTCGACGCGTCGATCTTCGAGCAGATGATGGCGCTGTGCGCCGCGGCGACGCTGGTGATCGTGCCGCCGCACGTCTACGGCGGCGACGAGCTCGCCGCTGTGCTGCGCGCACAGCGGGTCAGCCACGCCTTCATCACCCCCACCGCGCTGGCCTCGCTCGACCCGCACACCGTCCCCGAACTGCACACCCTGCTCGTCGCCGGCGAAGCACTCCCACCGGAGCTGGTGGCACGCTGGGCGCCGTCGCGGCGGGTGATCGACGCCTACGGTCCCACCGAGGCGACGATCATGACCTCCCTCGGCGAGCCGCTCACCGTCGGCGAACCCGTCACCATCGGCACCCCCAGCCGCGGTTTCCACGCCCTGGTCCTCGACGGGCGGCTGCAACCCGTCCCGGCCGGGGTGGCCGGGGAACTATATGTCGCCGGGCCGGGTCTGGCCCGCGGCTACCACGACCGGCCCGCGCTGACCGCCGCCCGGTTCGTGCCCGATCCCACCGGCTCGGGGGAGCGGATGTACCGCACGGGGGATCTGGTGCGGTGGACCACCGATCATCGCCTCGACTACGTCGGCCGCACCGACTTCCAGGTCAAGATCCGCGGCTTCCGCGTCGAACTCGGCGAGATCGACGCCACGCTGACCGCGCACCCGCAGGTGGTCTTCGCCCACACCCTCGGCCACACCGCCCCGTCCGGGCAGGCCGTGCCGGTTTCCTACCTCCGCCTCGCCCCTGATACCGACATCACCGCCGCCGAGGTGAAAACGTTCGTCGCGCAGCATCTTCCGCCGCACATGCTGCCGGCGGTGATCACCGTGCTCGACGACATCCCGCTCACCCCGGCCGGCAAACTCGACCGCGCCGCGCTGCCCGCCCCGGATTTCACCGCCCCGGTCGGGGACTACCGGGCGCCGCGCACCGACCTCGAAAAGCTCGTCACCGACCTGTTCGCCGAGCATCTCGGCCTCGACCGGGTCGGTGTCGACGACGACTTCTTCGACCTCGGCGGCACCTCGCTGCTGGCGACCCGGTTGCTACCGGCGCTCGGGGAACGACTCGGGCGGCGGGTGCCGATCGCGTCGATCTTCACCCATCCGACCCCGGCAGAACTCGCCGCACACCTGAGCAGCGGCGAGTCCGAGGAGAGCAACGGCATCGACGAGGCGTTCCGGGTGCTCGTGCCGCTGCGCCCCGGCACCGGCACCGCGCTGTTCTGCATCCATCCCGCCGCGGGGCTGGCCTGGCCGTACAGCGCCCTCGCGCACCGCCTCGACGACGACCGGCCGGTCTACGGTCTGCAGTTGCCGGCCCTGTCCGGTGGTCCGCGGCACGACACCATCACCGCGCTGGCCCGCCACTACGTGCGGGAGATCCGCCGGGTGCAGCCGCACGGCCCATATCACCTGCTGGGCTGGTCGCTCGGCGGGGTGGTCGCGCACGCCGTCGCCGTCGAACTGCGCCGCGACGGGGAGATCGTCGACACCCTCGCCCTGCTCGACAGCCACCTGATGGTCGGGGCGTCCCCGGCCGTCGGCACCCGCGACATGCTGCGCGATCTCGGGCTTCCCGTCGACGACGGTGAGCCGAGCTTCGAACACGCCGCCGCGGTGCTCGACGAGGCGTTCGGGGGCGGCACCGGCCTGACCGCCGCCCACCTCGAACGGCTGCACGCCGGGTCGACCGACACCGCCCGCGCCGCGCGGCGGCACGAACCGGACACCTTCGACGGGGACGCGTTGTTCTTCACCGCGGCCCGCTCGGAGACCCCGGTCCCGGCGGTGGCGGCCTGGCACAACGTGATCGCCGGCGAGATCCACCAGTACCGGCTCGACTGCGATCACCACGAGATGGTGAGTGCCCGGGCGGTGGAGACGATCGTCGCGGTGCTCTCGGCCCGGCTGACCGAGAGCGACGCGGCGCTGCGCCGGTGGGGACGAGTCGCGGTGCAGGGGGTCCCGGCAGTAATGGCGCAAAAAACAACGAGGTTCGCGTAGCGCCTGGTCCGGGTAGACGGACGAGTCGTTGTTGGTGGCCGCTATCGGTGGCCGCGGTCGGGACCGAGGAGGCTGGTGATGCCGCGCATGGCCGCCGGTGAGGGTTTGAAGTAGCGGCGCAGGTTGTCGGGTTTGCGGTGGCGGGACTTGGCCATTAGCTCGAGCAGGCTGGCTCCGGCCTCGCCGAGATGCGTCAGGCCAGAATGCCGGAGTTCGTGCAGGTCCCAGCCGGTGCCGGGTCCGTTGGTGGCGGTGGCGGCATCGAGCAGGGCGCGGGCCTGGCCGTAGGACAACCTGGCCAGGCCGGTGTCGGGGCAGATGTCGCGGTCGGCGACGGCTTTGCGGGGTCCGGGTCGGCGGTGGGTGACGAACAGCGGTCCGCGGGTGCGGCCCTTGGTGAGGCGTGGCAGGAGCCGGGCGGTACCCGCGTCCCAGTACACGAGCTCGTGCGCGTACTCGTGATGGGCGGCGCCGCGGCGGCGGGTGCGGGGCTTGGCGCCCTTGGACTTCACCGGGCAGCACCGCCCGGCCAGGTCGAGGTCTTCGATGTTGACCTGGAGCAGTTCCTCGGTGCGGGCGCATGTTTCGTAGAGCATCCGCCACAGCGTCTTATCCCGCAGGTCGATGTCGCGGCGGGTGATGAGCCGGTCGATCGCGGTGCGCGAGCGCACCGGGGTGGCCGAGTCCGGCGGGGTGGAGCGTTTCACCCACGCGGGGACCGCCGGGGCGAGGTGTCCGTGCTCGCGGCACCACGCCAGCCAAGACGCGACCGCGGCGCGGCGGGCGTTCCAGGTGTTGACCGCCGCCTCGCCCCACAAAGTTTCCAGGGTTTCGCCGATCTCGTCGTCGGCGACATTGGCCAGCGGCCGGGCCTCGCCGAGCCTGGCGGTGGTCTTATCGACGGCGATGGCGTAGGAGCGGCGGGTGTTCGGGGAGCGGATCGAGTCGAGGAAGCCGTCGCCGGCGGCGCGGACGGTGATCCCGGACGACAACATTGTGACCTCCCTGGCCTGCTTGCCACAGATAACAGGGCCGCTTCGCGCACCGCCGGAGCGGAGTCGTCGCAGGCCGGGTTTCATGGTGCCACAGATAACAGGGTGTTATCTGTGGGATCAGTCGGCGGCGGGTCGGTGGACGCCGCCGGCGGCGGCGTTGACGGCTTCGGCGAGGGTGGGGTGGATGTGGATGGCGGCGGCGAGTTGGCCGTAGGTGGCGCCGCAGGTCATGGCGATGACGGCTTCGTGGACGAGGTCGCCGCCGTCGGGTCCGGCGATGTGGCAGCCGAGGATCCGGTCGGTGGCGGCGTCGGCGACGAATTTGACCAGGCCGCGGGTGTTGCCGATGGCGCGTGCTTTGGCAACGCCGGTGAAGTTCTGGCGGCCGATGATCACGTCGTAGCCGGCTGCGCGGGCGGCGGGTTCGGTCAGGCCGACGGCTCCGACTTCGGGGTCGGTGAACACCGCGTGCGGCACGACACGTCCGGTGGTGGTGCGGTCCTGGTCGCGGTAGACGGTGCGGTAGACGATGTCGGCGTCGTCGCGGGCGGTGTGGGTGAACATCGGCCCGCCCCGCAGGTCGCCGATCGCCCACACGTTGTCGGCGGAGGTGTTCAGGGTGTCGCCGACGGTGAGGAAGCCGTGCGGGTCGGGTTGCAGGTCGAGGTGTTCCAGGCCCAGGGCGTCGGTGTTGGGGGTGCGCCCGGTGGCGAGCAGCAGGTGGCTGCCGGTGATCTCGGCGGTCTCGGTGCCGGTGCAGCCGATCCGGATGTTGCCGGCCGTCCCGGCGGCGTGAGTACAGGTGGTGGCGGTCGCGACAGTGATGCCGTCGGCAGTCATGCCGTCGGCGACGGCGGCGCTGATGTCGGGGTCTTCCCCGGGCAGCAGCCGGTCGGCGCGCTGGACGATGGTGACCTCGGCGCCGAATCGCCGGAACATCTGCGCGAATTCGCAGCCGACGTAGCCGCCGCCGACGACGAGCAGGTGGGCGGGTAGTTCGGTGAGGTCGAGCAGCGTGCGGGAGGTGTAGTAGGGCACGGCATCCAAGCCGTCGATGGCCGGGAGGGTGGTGCGGGTGCCGGTCGCGAGGATGATCCGGTCCGCGGTCAGGGTGGTGCCGTCGACGGTGAGGCGCCGGTTACCGGTGAATTGTCCTGCGGCGTGGTAGAAGTCGAGGTCGGCGGATTTTTCGACGGCCCGATACGATCCGGCCCGGATGGAATCGACGAGGGTGTTCTTACGCTCCACCACGGCGGCCAGGTCGACGGTGACCGGACCGCCGACGCGGACGCCGAACTCGGCGGCGCGGCGGGCCTGATGGGCGACGGCGGCGGAGGCGATCATCGTCTCGGTGGGGATGCAGCCCCGGTTCAGGCAGGTCCCGCCGAGCAGTTCCTTCTCGACGAAGGCGACCCGGCCGTGGCGGGCGGCGCGCAGCGCCAGTGGCAGCCCGGACATTCCGCCGCCGAGCACGAGGGTGTCGTAGCGTTCGGTCATTGCGGGCGCCCTTCCTCGATGACGGTCGTCGGGGTGCAGCAGTCGACGGGTGCGGCATCGGTAACGCGGCGCCGGATCATGCGGTGAGCGAGGACGGTGACGGCGGCGGTGAGCACGGTCAGTGCCGCGATCGTCGCCATCAGTGGTGTGTGGTTCTGCAGCCAGGTGCTGGCGGTGGTGGACAGGGCCGCGAATCCGTTGGTGCCGGTGGTGTCGCCGGTGACGGCGGGCAGCCAGTACCAGGCCAGGTAGGCGCCGGTGAGGATGAGCACGGTCGCGGTGATGCGGGTGCCGTGCCGGGCGAGGGCGGCGAGATGGTGGGTGAGCGCGGTACCGGCGGCCGCGGCGGCGAGGCTGACCAGCAGCAGGATCGTCGCGGCGCCGAGGGTGTAGGCGACGAACACCGCGAGCAGCGCACCCCAGCCCGCGGTGGCCTGGGCCTGGGCGATGACGGCCAGCAGCACCCCGAACGTGCACGACAGCGACGCCGCGGCGTAGCCGATCCCGGCGAGGACGATCCCGGTTGTGCCGCCCGGCCCGGTGGCCGGGCGCAGCGCTCGGGTGGGCAGTCGCAGACCGAGCACGCGGCCGGTGAACATGACGACACCGAGCAATACCAGGGCGACACCGACGACCAGACCGAGCCACGGCGCGGCGCTGATCAGCGCGCGGGCACCGGCGCTGATGGCCAGCCCCGCCACGGCCAGGGTGCCCGCGAACCCGAGGGTAAAAGCGACGCCGGTTCGCAGCGCCCGCGCCGTGCGTACCCCGAGCGGTTCGGTGGCGGTGTCGCCGAGGGTGTGGGTGATCCAGGCCGGCAGCAGCGCGAAACCGCACGGATTGACCGGGGCGAGCATGCCCGCGGTGAACGCCAAGGCCAGCAGCCCGTTCACCGGTCCCCGGCCTTCGCCAGCGCGGCGGTGATCTGATCGGCGGACGGGTCGGCGGCCCGGTAGGCGACCGCACCGCCGGGGTCGACGACGAGCAGGGTCGACAGGGCGGCCACGGAGTACCGCTTGGTCAGGGTCGCATCGGTGTCGATGACCGCGGGCACGGTGTCGGTCCCGGTTTGCTGCTGGAAGTCGGTGACGACCTGGGCAGGTTCGGCCGGATCCATGTCGACCAGGACGAAAGCGGCGGTGTCACCGAGTTGTCGCGCAGCCTGCGACAGCGACTTCGCGCCGCCCACGCATTCACCGCAGCCGACCGAAAAGAAGAACATCGCCGTCGGCTTGCCGCTGGGCACGGTCACCGGCGCCCCGGACAGCGCGGTGACCGTGACGGGGTCGGTGGCGGCGCGGGGCGAGGCGGTGTCGGTGCCGCAGGCAGCCAGCACCGTGACCGCCAGGGCGGCGAGCGCCGCGCTCACCGTGCGTCGGGTGATCGGCGTGGTCACGGCTGGGAACTCCGATCGGTCGACGCGTTGGGCTGATGCGATCGGCGGGTGCCCAGCAGTCCGCGGACTGTCCCTCGCTGCGGCGGCTTACGACGGCGCGCGGTGTAGCCGACGGCGGCGAGGACCATCACCGCGGCGGCCACGATCGGTCCCCAACTGCGCAGCGCACCGCCGAGGGCGGTGAGCGCACCGGCCGCGATCAAGGCCGGTCCGGCGCAGCACACGATCATGGCCACGGCGGCACCCACCACCGCGAGCGGGCCGCCGATCCCCGTGGAGTTGTTGCGTACGTTCATCAATGTCCTGCTCCGTTCACACGAGCGGTGTCGATGCGGGTGCAGCAGGTCAGCGCGGCGGCGTTGTCGGCGGCGAGGGAGCGGGCCAGCATCACCAGGTCCGCGACGCGTGGGTCGCCGACGGAGTAGCGCAGCTTCTTGCCGTCACGGCGCGCGGTCACATAACCGCAGTCGGCCAGGCAGGACAGGTGCACCGACACCCGCGGCTGGGAGATCCCGGCATGCTCGACACACTCCGCGGAGGTGCGCTCGGCGGCCAAGATGAACTCCAGCAGCTTCAACCGCGTCGGATCCGACAGCGCGCGAAAGAACTTCGCCGTCGCATCCAGGTGCGTGCAGGCCGTCTCGCCACCGGGCGCGGTGACGGCGGCGGTCGTGGACCGGGGCAAGGGGATCGCCTCCACAAGAAGAAAGTTGAACTATTCGGATAAGCGCATAGTATGATGTCCGGAGATATTCGTCAACGCGAATAGCAACCTGTTCCGTGACCGGAGTCCCCCAGCAAGGAGAACCCGCCGTGACCACGACATCCCCGCGCGCCGATCTGGCGATCATCGGTTCCGGTTCGGCGGCGTTCGCCGCCGCCATCGCCGCGGTCAACCTCGGCAAACGGGTGGTGATGGTCGAGCGCGCCGCGATCGGCGGCACCTGCGTGAACGTGGGCTGCGTGCCGTCGAAGGCGCTGCTGGCCGCCGCGGAGGCCCGGCACACCGCGGCGAGCGCCGACCGGTTCCCGGGGCTGGCGGCGACCGGGGCACCGGTGGACTTCGCCGAGCTGATCGCGGGCAAGAACGCGCTGGTCGACCGGCTTCGCGGCGAGAAGTACCTCGACCTGGCCGCCGACTACGGCTGGGAGATCGTCTCGGGAACCGCCGTCTTCACCGGTACCACCGACGCACCGGTGCTGCGGGTCGAGCAGGGGGCCGATGGCCCGCGGGTGATCGACGCCGATCAGTACCTGATCGCGACCGGCGCCGCGCCGTGGGCGCCGCCGACCGACGGGCTCGCCGAGGCGGGGTATCTGACCTCGACCACCGCGATGGAGCTCGACGTCCTGCCGGGGTCGCTGATCGTGGTGGGCGGCAACGCCATCGGTCTCGAACAGGCACAGTTGTTCGCCCGGCTCGGCACCCGGGTCACGGTGATCGAGGCCCTGGATCGGCTGGCGCCGTTCGAGGAACCCGAGATCTCCCGGGCCATCGCGCAGGTGTTCGCCGACGAAGCCATCACCGTGCTCACCGGCGCCACCCTCGACAAGGCACTGGCCGAGGGCGGCGAGAAACTCGTCACCGTCCGCACCGCCGACGGGGCCACACCGAACTGCGGGCCGCCCAGCTGCTCATCGCCACCGGCCGCCGCCCCGACACCCCCGGATTGAATCTGGCGGCGGTCGGGGTACGCACCGACGACCGCGGCGCCGTCGTCGTCGACGCCCACCAGCGCAGCAGCAACCCGCGGATCTGGGCCGCGGGCGACGTGGCCGGCGGCCCCCAATTCGTGTACGTCGCGGCGGCGCAGGGCACACTCGCCGCCGGCAACGCCCTCGGGCACGCCGGCCGCACCCTGGACTACACGGCGCTGCCGCGGGTGACATTCACCAGCCCGGCCATCGCCGCGGTCGGCCACACCGACAGCCAAGCCGCCGCAGCCGGATTACGGACCGAGTCGCGGCTGCTCACCGGTGCGAACGTGCCGCGTGCCCTGGTCAACCGGGACACCCGTGGTGTGGTCAAACTCGTCGCCGAGGCCGGGACCGGGCGGGTGCTAGGCGTGCACGCCGTCGCCGAGGGTGCCGGGGATCTGATCACCGCCGCCGGGTACGCGATCACCGCGGGCATGACCGTCGACCAGCTCGCCCGCACCTGGGCGCCGTATCTGACCATGGCCGAAGCGCTGAAACTCACCGCCCAAACCTTCACCGCCGATGTCGCCAAGCTGTCCTGCTGCGCGGGCTGAGGACCGGATCGAGCCGTCATGAACACACCGGTGATGACCATCGGAGACCTGGCCCGCCGCACCGGAGTGCCGGCGAAAGTACTACGCCGCCACCACGACCTGGGCCTGATCTACAGCCTCGGCCGCAGCCGGGCCGGATACCGGCTCTTCGACGAACACGCGCTGTGGTGCGTCGAGGTCATCGCCACCCTGCGCGGCCTCGGCCTCACGGAGGCCGAAATCCGTCAGCTCGCCGCCACCTGCGACGACAGCGCCCGGCCGGTCGGACCGCAGCTGGCCGAACTACTGGCCCGCTCCCGGACCCGGATCGAGGACCGCATCCGCGACCTCGACGAGCAGCGCCGCCGCATCGACGAGTTCGAACACCACCACCACGACGCGTTGACCCGGGCGACCAGCCACGACCGAGCCGCCGCCCCGCCGTGGGTGCCGGATCCGAGGACATGCGGCTGCGGCGCTTGACCTTCCCTGCGGTGGCAAGCCCGACACTCGATCCCACACCCGTGACTACACGCTCCGAGGGGACACCAGCGATGACGACCAACCCGTTCGCCACCACCATCGTCGACACACTGTTCGACTCCACCGCCAATACGGGAACGAACCTGATGGGCACCGCGATGCGGCTGCTCGCGGCCGGTGAACCGATCACCATCGAACAGCTCGCTACCGCCGCCGGCGCCAGCGTCGCCGACGTCGAGAACGCGCCCGCCGCCGCGGACATCGAATACGACGACCGGCACCGCATCCTCGGCTGGGGCCTGACCCTCAATCCCACCCCGCACCGGTTCACCGTCGACGGCCACCAGCTCTACACCTGGTGCGCCGCCGACACCCTGCTGTTCCCCGCCATCATCGGTCGCCCCGCCACCGTCGAATCCACCTGCGCCGCAACCGGAACCACCATCCGACTGTCCGTTGACCCGGCCTCCGGGGTCAGCGGCCTCGACCCGGCCACCGCGGTCATCTCTGTACCCGGCCCCGACGAACTCGACCCGACCCGGGTCCGCGCCACCACCTGCAACCCCGGCCGCTACTTCGCCACCGCCGTGGCGGCCGCCGACTGGCAGAGCCGGCACCCCACCGGGCTCGTGCTGCCCGTCGCCGACGCCTACGCCCAGCTGCGCCCGATCAGCGACCGCGTCCTCACCGCCACCGAACCACCACGCTGTCGCTGACCCAACCCAGGCCACCGATGTGCCCAGCTACGCCCCAGCACCCTCTCCCGGAAGGTGGTAGCCGGCGGTCAGAAGAGGGTGTCGCGGACCCGCAGCGGCCGGTACCCGGTGGGGCCGAGCTGGGCCAGTTCGGCGTCGATGTCGACCTCGATGGCGCCGAAGAAGTTGATGTTCTCGCTGTGCGCCGGAGAAATGTGCGCCAGCACCTCGTCATCGATGCGCCGCCCGGCCCGCCGCATCTGTTCGGTCGCCAGACCGTAATACTCCGTGGTCCAGGCGATGACGGCGTTGGTCGCCAACGTGAGGCACCATGCCTGTTCGGTCTGTCCCTCCAGGTGCCTCGCGCGCACGGTTCCTTCATGCGCGTAGAGCAGGTCGCGGCGGAGCGCGTGCAGGGATTCGCCCTTGTTGAGCTGGCGGGAGATCTTGCGTCGATAGCCCGGGTCGGACAGATACCGGGCGGCGTAGATCGTGCGCCGCAGCGCCCCGTACTCCTTGAGCGCCGCCGCGAGGGCGTTCTGCCGGCCCGACGCCGACAGCTTGCCGACCAGCAGCGACGCGGTGGCGTGCCCGAACTTCAGCGACCCGGCCAGCCGGAGCAGGTCGTCGTAGTGCTCGGCGATCAGATCGAGATTGCACCGCCGGGTCAAAAGCGGGCCCGCGTGCGGGAACGCGGACTCGACCTGGGCTCGCGGCGCCGCCCGGTACAGGGTGATCCGGCCCAGGTCCCGGATGCGGGGCGAGAGCTGCAACCCGAGCAGGTCGAACAGCCCGAAGTTCACCAGGGTGACGCCGTGCGTGTCGGTCGCATGCTCGGTGATCGGCAGATCCGTTGCATTGCCGAGGATTTCGTCCAGCACGTAGTGAGCTTCACGTCTCGTCGCGACGATGACCTTCGTGCCGTAGGTGGCGTGCTGATCGGTGACATGGGTATACGTGCTCAGTCCTTCGTTCGCGAAATAGCGGCTCAACGCTCTGGCAGTGACCGATTTGCCACGGGTCGGGAACCGCTGCCCATCACTGGAGGACAGGGTGCCGGCCCCGAAGATCGGGGTCAGCGGCAGGCGTTGGTGGTAGTCGATGATCGTCAGGTTCGCCGCCCGCAGCGTCTCCTCCCGCACATACCACTCCGAAGTCCAGGCCAGGATGTCGTAGGAGATGCCGGAGGCCTCCGCCATACGGGTGAGACCCAGGTTGGTGGAGTAGGCCAGCAGCACCGCGATGAGGTTGCGCTTCAACTCCGGGGTGCGGGACTGCTTACCGCCGGCGTGGGTGAAGCAGTCCAGGTAGCCGGTGCGTTTGTCCAGCTCGATCAACAGCGACACGATCGGCGCGAACGGCAGCATCTCCGTCAACTCCTGCTTCAACGCCACCGCTTCGGCCGGAACGTCTTCTGCCGACAGCGGCGAGACCACCAGGTCACCGGCCTCATCGAGACGGACCGGGCCGTCGCCGTCGGCGAGCACCTTCTCCAACTCGCTCATAGCGTCGTGCAGCTCGTCGGTGGCGGTCGCCAGGGCGCGGGCCGGATCAGCGGACTTGCCGACCAGGCGGCAGAACTCGTCACGCTGCGGCTCCCACGCCTGCGGGGTCAGCAGGTAAGCGGCCGGGTCGGCGTAGCGGCGCGACCCCGGCACGAACACGTCGCCGCTGCGCAACCCGTCCCGCAGCCCCAGCAGCACGCACAGCTCCCAGTAGTGCCGATAGGCGGTGGTGTTGCCGGCTTTGCGGGCCTCGTCGAGGTAGCCGCGCCACTTCGTCGGCACGAACCCCGTCGGCGCGTCGTCGGGCACCTTGCGGGTACCGGTCGCATTCAGCTCCCGCAGCATGTGCACCCCGATCAGCAGCTCGATCGCCGCGGTGCCGCCGGCGAACCGGACTGTCGACAGCACCTGCGGGGTGAACTGCCGCAGATAGGAGTACGAGCTGTCCAGAGCGGCCAGGTGCCCGTGATCGCGCGGCAGCCGAGGTTTGGCCTGCGCGACCGCGGCCCGCAACCGCTCCCATCCGATCCGATCGCCCCGGATCAGGCCGCCGATCTCCTCGTCAGGGATCTGCGTGTCGGTGATGATGGCCAGCAAGTCGTCGAGCAACCCCTGCCGATCCTCTCCGGCCTTACCGCGCTCGGCGAGCTCGTCGCGCATCCGGCGTTCGGCTTTGCTCAACCTGGCCGAGATCGCCTGATCGAACAGCTGCACCACCTCGTCGAGCACATCGGTGGCCGACTGAGCCAACACCGTGAGCAGGATCGGGTAGCGGCGTTGCGGATCCCGGCGTTCCAAGGCTTGGCCCGTCAAGCGTCGGCCCACAGTCGCCAGGAACCGCCGCCGCTCCGCCGGCAGCACCGACATATCCAGCTCATCCGCGCCCAGGTTGCGCAGGAACACCAGCTTCTCGACCTCGGCCTTCACCGCGGTCGCCGACGCCTCCACCGGGCCGGTCGACAACCACCGCAACCGCGACATCCCGATAGACGGGTCGGCGACCAGCAACGCATCCAGTTCCTTACACCGCTGCGGCGTGAACTCGCGCGCCAACCGGTCATAGGTCTCCCGCTGCGCCTGCGTGCGAGCATGCGCGACCCGGCGGACCACCGTGTCCGGGCCCGGCCGGATCACCCGCGCCGAGATCAGGTACTCACACGCCAGCCGGAACAACAGCGTCGGCGAATCGTGCTCCATCGCCCGCGCCAGAAGGAACTCATCCAGCTCCTTCAACTCCATCGACCCGGCCGGCCGCCACCCCAGATACTGGGCCACCAGCCGCACATGCTCGGTCCGCGTCTGCGCCCGCTTGCCATACGAACGAAGCTGCACCGCATCGACATTCAGCTGATCCGCCAACCGGGCCACCGCCACCGGCGGCGCCGACGACACCTTGTCCGGCACGAACCCCAGCCACGGCAAGGTGCACAACGCCACCGCCAGGCCCAGACGGACCGCAGGGCCCCTGCCCTGCGGAGCAACGAACGCCAGATCCGCCGGGGTCAGCGTGAAGTACCGGAACAACTCCTCACGACTGATCTCCGGGAACTCCCGCAGGCGCTGCAACTCCTCGTCCGCGAATACCCGCGTCGCCACGAACCCCAGCCTCCAAAACGCCGACCAACCTCATCGGCAGCCAAGCCAAGCACCAACCACCCCGGCCCGCAGCCCGAACCGAGAAATCACCGCCGACCAGGCGCTACGCGAACCTCGTTGTTTTTTGCGCCATTACTACCGGGACCCCTGCAGGTCGCCGGACGCAACGGGGACCGCCGGAACTGACCTCGACGCATCCGCCCACCGGGCCCGGATCTCTCAGCCGAGCCCGGTGAGCGCCGCCGGCGCCCATCCCGGCCAGCGCACCGCACCCACCGGCACCCCGCCGGCGAACCGCGCCACCACCACCGGGGTCCCGGACGCCGTGTCGTACACCGACGCCTGATCGGCGCGGCCGATCGCTTCGGCCACCAGCGGCCACAACCGCCGATAACGCGCCCGGATCTTGTCCTCGGGCACCGCATGCCCACCGGAGGCCACCCGGTGCTGTACACGCAGCACCGACATCGCCTCGGGCACCAGCATCACGTGCAGCACCACCGTGAACCCCACCTCGTGCGCGCGGTCGATCAACTCCAGCTTCGACGGATGCGAGAACACCGTCTCCGCAATGAACGACCGGCCCTGCCGCAGCAACCGGTCCCGCGCCGCCGCGGCGAGCTGCGCCGCCTCGTACGACATCTCCTCCGCCCGGTCGGGCCAGCGCTGCCGCGCGATCACATCCGCATTGACGAACACGCTGCGCGGCAGCAGGGGAGCGAGGGACAACTCGACGAACGTCGACTTGCCGGAACCGTTGGGACCGACGATCAGATCCAGACGCCTCATGCGTCGTCGAGCACCTGGCGACTACCGTCGGGACGCTGCTCGACCAGCCGGCCTTCGTCGTCGAGCACCACCGTGGTGACCCCACGCGCGGCGAGAATCTCGGCGTAGTCGGTGCGGGCCAGCCCGTCCGCCAGGAGCGCATCGATCTCCGCGTCGAACAGCCGTCCCTCGGCGGCGGTGAGCTCGCTCAGCTCCCGTGTCCCGGCCAGCGCCTCGTGCACCCGGTGCAGGGAGGCGGTCTCGTGGGCGGTCATCGCGCGGCCGATGCGGGCCCAGTACTCGAGTTGCTGGCGTCCGGTGCGGTTCTGGCGGCCGCCCTCGGCGATGGCGCTGTCGACGAGTTCGGCGTCGAAGCGGGTGACCTTGTCGGTGGATGACGTCATGACGGCCTCCTGATGTTGCAGTCTGCTACAAGCGTAGCTGTCTGCAACACGCCACGCACCCCCGAATCCTCCCGCCACCACCCGGTTCGTGACCTCCCGCTACGCACCGCCACCCGGATCGACACCCGATCGAACCCGAGCCGTCGCCGCGGAACCGGCCACGCGACCTACCGTGAGCGAGTACTCCCATCGCCAGGAGGTGCGTGATGACCACGGAGATGCACGAACCCGACCAAGCACGACTCGAGCAGACCCTCGGACAACTCGTCGTCGACATGGGTGCGGCCATGAACGGCGCACTGGTGCTCATCGGCGCCGAACTCGGACTGTGGCGCGCGCTCGACGAAGCCGGCCCGGTCAGCAGCGAACAACTCGCCGACCGCACCGGCATCCGCGAACGCTATCTGCGCGAATGGCTCTCCGCCGAGACCGCCAGCGGCTATCTCACCTACGATCCCGACGCCGGAACGTTCAGTCTGGCACCGGAACACGCCATGACCCTCGCCCGCGAGGACAGCCCCGTCTACCTGGCCGGCGGCTTCCACCTGATCGGCTCCGTGTACAAGGACCGCAGCCGCATCGCCGAACGCATCCGCAACGGCGAAGGTTTCGGCTGGCACGAACACGATCCCGAACTGTTCGTCGGCACCGAACAGTTCTTCCGCCCCGGCTACCGCGCCAACCTCGTCGACGTGTGGCTGCCCGCCCTCGACGGGGTCGTCGACACACTGCGCGCCGGCGCCACCGTCGCGGACATCGGCTGCGGCCACGGTGTCTCCACGACCCTGCTCGCGCAGGCGTTCCCGCAGTCCACCATCCGCGGCTTCGACTACCACGACGCGTCCATCGCGCGGGCGACGGAACTGGCCGCGGAGGAGGGCGTCGACAACGCCACCTTCACCGTCGCCTCCGCGACCGACTTCCCCGGATCCGACTACGACCTGATCTGCTACTTCGACTGCCTGCACGACATGGGCGATCCCGTCGGCGCACTGCGGTACGCGCGCGGCGCGCTCGCCGACGACGGCGCGGTGATGCTCGTCGAACCGTTCGCCCGCGACAGCCTGCCCGAGAACCTCAACCCGGTCGGCCGGATGTACTACGCCGCATCGACGGTGCTGTGCACCCCGTCGTCCCTCGACCAGCCGGTCGCGCTCGGGCTCGGCGCGCAGGCCGGGGAGCGACGGCTCGCCGATGTCGCGGCCGAAGCCGGATTCGGCACCTTCCGCCGCGCCACCGAAACACCCTTCAACCTCGTCCTCGAAGCACGCCCCTGAAACAGTCTTCGGGACACCGGATCGGACTCATCGGCGACTACGGCGGCGCCGATAGGCGACGATCGGAGGATGGACCGAGTCACCCGACTCTCGCTCGCCCTGGACCGTCAGGATGGGCGGTGCCTGTGGTGTGGACGGGAGTTCGGGCGGCTGATCACCCCGACCACCGATCATCTGGTGCCGCGCCTGAAGGGCGGGCCGAGCATCACCGCCAACGAGGTTGCCGCGTGCCGACGCTGCAACGCCGACCGCGGACACATCGCGCCGGTCGAATGGCTCGACCGGTGCCGGCAGCGCGAGGGCTGGTCACCCGACGAGGAGCTGCTGTCACGACTGCTCGAGGAGCTCGCCGACGAACTCGTCCGGGTCGGTGGTCATCGCCGTGCCCGGGATTATCTGTCCGCGCAGTTGCGGCGGTTGCGGCGAGCGTCATAATGCACGGGAGGCGAGATTAATACGTCACTGTGACGTTTCTGGGTTCATCGTCCGAGGCGGAGGAGGGGAGTCCGCACCTTCGACCCGGCGGGACGCGACCCGCAGACAGGTCAGGACGAGCACGGCGACCCCGACGGCCACCGCGGACGCGACAGGCGAGCAGATCCCGCTCGCCGCCAGGAGCGTCCACCGTCCACCCGAGTTCCTCGAACACCGCCGCAACGAAATACGCACCGACGACCGCCACGAGGGAGACCGAGATGCCGGACGGACCGGTACCGGCGACCACGATGGATGCGACCAGCACCAGCGCAGCTGATACAAACAGTGCGACGATCAGCCACAGCGCGCGCGGCAGCGTGCACATGCGCCGCCGGGCCGACTCGCGCCCGCCGCCGGCGGCGAGGGCCGCAAGTGCCGGGCAGACGAACATCAACGCACTGACCGGCAGACGCGCACCGGTGATGTCGAATTCACCGTCGGTGAGTGCACCCCAGAGATAGAACGGGACGGTGGTGATCGCGAAGACCACCCAGGAACGCAGGAGCCGTGGTTGCGTCACGGTCGACCTTCCCGGATCGCGTTGTCACTGCCGCGCCGATGATATCGACGCAGATAGGTGTCCACAGCGGGACCCGCTAGACCACGTGAAAACGTCACAGTGACGTTTTCACGACGGCTGGGCGGACAGGCAGGGTGCGAGGGTGGCGGGCCCGGAA
>NZ_LZMJ01000025.1:0-5061 GCF_001665495.1 Rhodococcus sp. 852002-51564_SCH6189132-a | reverse complement strand
TACGGTGGGCCTGCACTCGTCGATCACGTCGGGTCGCACCCAGCCGGCGCCAATGCCACTGCTAACTGCGAAGAGCCAGAATCACTCGATCGCCCGGCGGGCCGAGCTCGCGGCGCAGGACGGCATCGACTTGGCGCTGGTGTCGTTGTCGAGCCCGCTGGGGATCGAAACGCTTCCCGCAGCCGACGGGGCCGGCCTGCTCGACGCCTACCACGAGGGAGTGCTCGCGCTGCCGCACCCGTTCGGGGCGTGGGCGGCAGCGTCGGTCGACGATCCCGATCCCGCGGCGCTGCGCAAGGTGCTCGGGGCGGGCTGCGTCGGTCTCCAGCTTCCCGCCACCGCGTTGGCGGATGCCGACGGCTACGCGCGGTGCGCCCCGCTCCTCGACGAACTCGACCGCGTCGGTGCTCCCCTGTTCGTGCATCCCGGGCCCGCCGCGGCCGATCCGTCGGCTCCGCCGTGGTGGCCGGCGATGGTGTCGTACGTGGCGCAGATGCACACCGCGTGGTTCGCCTGGCACGAGTACGGGGCCCCTCGCCTCCCCGGACTGCGCGTAGGGTTCGCGATGCTCGCCGGGCTCGCGCCGCTGCACGCCGACCGGATGGCCGCGCGCGGCGGACCGGCGACGGTCCCGTCGGCCGGAGTGTTCGTCGACACCTCGTCGTACGGTCCCGAGATCGTCGAGGCCGTGGCGTCCGGACTCGGCCCCGACCGCGTCGTGCTCGGTTCGGACCGCCCGTACGCAGCACCGTTGCTGTTCGGCGACGCGCGCGACGAGCCCGTACGGCGACGCAATCCGGCCCGGTTGTTCCGAACGTCACACGAGTGAAAATCTTGACAGTGCCGCATCCGGCCGCTGAAGTGAGCGACATGCGTCTTCCGGCGACCCTGCGGCATCGCAGGCTTCATGTGGACTACGTCCGCATCGCCGGTGGTTTCTGTGGTTGTCGCGCCTGTCGTTGATCCCGGCCCGACCCACTTCCCCTGCCCGGACGACCCTACGATCCCGTCCGGCTCCCGTTTCGAGGAACCACGATGGCTGCTGCTCTTCTGTCCCCCTCCGTGCGCGTCGATCTCGCCGAGATCGTCCGTGACATCGCCGCGGACGTCTCCCGCTGGCGTCCGCTCGTCCGCTTCGACGAGACCGAACGCTGGTACACCCGGCTCGCCGTCGCCGACGACTACGAGGTGTGGTTGCTGAGCTGGCTTCCCGGGCAGCGCACCGGGATCCACGATCACGGTGGGAGTGCCGGTGCATTCGCCGTCGCGCAGGGACAGGTCCGGGAGGACACCGTCGACCAGCCGTGGTCGGAAGATCTTCCCGGGCAACGTGTGACGCTCTCCCGCACCCATCTGTCGGCGGGTGTCACGCGTCGATTCGACGATCGGCACGTGCACGAGGTCGTCAACGACGGTCCCGTCCCGGCGGTGACCGTGCACGCCTATACCCCCGCGCTGGACTCGATGAGCCGATACCGTCTCGAGAGCGGCATCCTCGCCCTCACGACCTCGGAGCGTGCCGGCGACGACTGGTGATCCACTCGTGACAAATCCGGCACAGTGGGTATCCGCCGGGATAGAGTCGAAAACCGACCGTGCCGCATCCGAGGGAGCAACCCGTGAAACGCTTCGCACGCACCACCGCGCTTCTCGCCGTGTCCGTATTCGCCCTGGCCGCCTGTTCCGGCGGCGGAGACGAGGATCCCCTCGCCGGAGACACAGCGGACGGAGGCGCGATCGTCGTCGGTTCGGCGAACTTCCCGGAGAACGTCCTGCTCGCGGAGATCTACTCGCAGGCGCTCGAGAGCACGGGGGCGGAGGTCACCCGCCAGTTCAACATCGGCAGCCGCGAGATCTACTACGACCAGGTCGCCTCGGGTGCCATCACGCTCGTCCCGGAGTACAACGGCGCACTGCTCGCGCGGGTCGACCCCGACAGCACCGCCTCGACGACGGAGGACGTCAATGCGGCCCTGTCCGAAGCCCTTCCGGACGGGCTCGAGATCCTGGCCTCCGCCCCCGGTGAGAACAAGGACGCCCTCGTCGTCACCGAGGAGACCGCGCAGCGCTACAACCTTGTGAGCATCGCCGATCTCGCGCCGGTCGCCGGCGAACTCGTCCTCGGCGGACCGCCCGAGTTCGAGACGCGTCAGCAAGGTGTCGTGGGTCTGCGTGAGGTGTACGGGGTCGAGTTCCGCGAATTCGTCCCCACCGACACCGGTGGCCCCATCACCATCCGCGCGCTCTCGGACGGCACCGTGCAGGCCGCGAACATCTTCACCACCGATCCGTCGCTGAGCACCGAACCGTTTGTTGCGTTGGAGGACCCGGAATCGGTCTTCGGAGCCCAGAACGTCACCCCGCTGGTGCATCGCGCCGATCTCGACGACGACCACGTCGCGAAGATCGACGCCGTGTCCGACAAGCTCACCACCGACACCCTCGTCGTCCTGGTCGGACAGGTGGTCACCGACGGTCGCGACATCGACGTCGTCGCCGAGGAGTGGCTGCAGCAGAACGATCTGAACTGACGGAAGTCGGTGCCACGTGATCACATTCGACAACGTCGGGAAGCGTTATCCCGACGGGACCGTCGCCGTCGACGGACTCTCGCTGGAAGTCCCGACGGGCACCCTGACGGTGTTCGTCGGGCCGTCGGGGTGTGGGAAGACCACCTCGTTGCGCATGATCAACCGGATGGTCGAGCCCTCGAGCGGGCGTGTGCTCGTCGGGGGCCGCGACGTCCGGGACGAGGATCCCCGGATCCTGCGCCGCGGCATCGGATACGTCATCCAGCACGCCGGGCTGTTCCCCCATCGCACAGTGATCGACAACGTCGCCACCGTGCCCCGGTTGCTCGGCGCGAGCCGTAAGGAGGCCCGCGCGACCGCGATGGACGTGCTCACCCGAGTCGGCCTCGGAAAAGAACTGGCGCAACGCTATCCTGCTCAGCTGTCCGGCGGGCAGCAGCAGCGTGTCGGTGTGGCACGCGCGCTGGCGGCCGATCCTCCGATCCTGTTGATGGACGAGCCGTTCTCCGCGGTCGATCCCGTGGTCCGCAAGGATCTGCAGGACGAACTCCTGCGCCTGCAATCGGTGCTGGCCAAGACGATCGTGCTCGTCACCCACGACATCGACGAGGCGATCAAGCTCGGCGACCGCGTGGCCGTCCTGCGGCCGGGCGGGGTGCTCGCCCAGTACGCGACTCCGGAGGAGCTTCTCACCTCCCCCGCCGACGATTTCGTCGCCGGATTCCTCGGCGTCGACCGCGGTGTGCGACTCATGTCGTTCTTCTCGTCCGCCGACCTGCCGTTGCGCACCGATCCGATCGTCACCCGCGATGCCGCCGAACTCGCCGTCGGCGACGGCTGGCTTCTCGTCGTCGACGACGACGGACGCCCGACGGGGTGGCGAGACGGCAGTGCCGATGCGGAATTCCTGCCGGCCGGAAAGCCGTTCGTTCCCGGGCGGGATCCGCTGCGCGTCGTGCTCGACGCGGCCGTGCTCTCACCGTCGGGCCATGCCGTGGCGGTGGACGACGACGGACGTGCGCTCGGGGTGATCAGTGGCGAAGAGGTGACCGCGGCGGTCCGCGCGGCGCACAACCACAGGGAGGCCGGCACCCCGTCTCCGCTCGCGATGCGGAAGTTGCGGTGAGCCTGCGGATTCCCGGCTACCTCGGGACGTTCTGGGAACTGCTCGGCGATCATCTCGTCATGGCCCTCGGCGCGTCGCTGCTCGGCCTCGTCCTCGCTCTGCCGCTGGGCCTCGCGTGCGTGCGGTGGCCGCGGGTGTACGCCCCGGTGCTCGCGGTCTGCAGTGTCCTGTATTCGATTCCGTCGCTTGCCTTCTTCGTCCTGCTCATCGCGTTCACCGGGATCAGCCGGACCACCGTGATCCTTCCGCTGGCCGTCTACGCGCTGGCGGGCCTCGTCCCGAACGTCGTCGACGGATTGCGTGCTGTGCCCGACAGTGTCCGCCAGTCGGCGGTGGCGATGGGATTCTCGACGCCGCGCCGGTTGCTCACCGTCGACCTGCCGCTGGCGATCCCCGCGGTCATCGCGGGGCTGCGGGTCGCGACGGTCGCGAACATCAGCATGGTGAGCGTCGGAGCGCTGATCGGCATGGGTGCCTTCGGCGCGTTGTTCACCGCCTCGGTGCAGCTCGACCGACTCGATCTGGCGATCATCGGCATCATCGCGACCGTCGTGATGGCACTGGTCGTCGACGCGGTGCTCGTGCTCGTCCAGCGTCTCGCCACGCCGTGGATGCACCGCACCTCGAAGGTGCGCCGATGACGACGCTGCTGAACTATCTGGCCGAATACTTCGGCGACTCCGCGAACTGGTCGGGCGCGTCCGGGATCCCGACGCGACTGGCCCAGCACTTCGGCTATACCCTGCTCGCGTTCGTGATCTCCGTGCTCCTCGCGTTGCCGCTCGGCCTGTGGACCGGGCACACGGGCCGCGGCGGTGTGCTCGTGTCGCTCACAGCGAACGCCGCACGCGCCCTCCCCACCTACGGCCTGCTCGTGTTGCTGGTCGTGCTGTACGGGATCGGGCTCGTTCCGGTGATGGTGCCGCTGGTGGCACTCGCGATCCCACCCATCCTGTTGAACTCCTACGAAGGGATCCGCGGGATCGACCCGGCGCTGACCGACGCCGCCCGCGGGATGGGGATGACCTCGTCCCAGATCCTGCTGCGGGCCCAGCTGCCGGTGGCCTTGCCGCTGATCCTCGTCGGCCTGCGCACCGCCGCCGTGCAGATCGTCGCGACCGCCACGATCGCCGCGGCAGTGAGCTTCGGCGGGGTAGGAAGGCCCATCGTGGACGGTCTCGCGCGCAGCGACTACGCCCTGGTCGTGGGCGGTGCCGCCCTCGCCGGGATCTGCTCGCTGGTGATCCTCGCGCTCTTCGCGGTCCTCGGCCGACTGCTCGTCTCACCCGGCGTCCGGGCCTCGCGCGACTAGGGTATGTCTGACAAGTGCTTTGTCCAGGCGACGACGGCGTTCAGCACTACGGCAGCGCGGTAGACGGTCGCGAGTTTGTCATATCGCGTGGC
>NZ_LZMJ01000024.1:0-99807 GCF_001665495.1 Rhodococcus sp. 852002-51564_SCH6189132-a | reverse complement strand
CGCTTGCAAGGGGGTGAATGTCCGTGACCGACCGTCACCACACTGCGGCGGACGCGCCGCCGACACAGGCCGCCGCCGATTTGGCCGACCTGCGTGCCGAACTCGACGACATCGACCGGACCCTGCTCGACGGGATCCGCGCCCGCCTCGAGGTGTGCGGACGCGTCGCCGAACTCAAGCAACGCCACGGCCTCGACGTGCTGCAACCCGGCCGCATGGAGGTCGTGCACCGCCGCGCCCAGGACTACGCGCACAGGCACGGCCTGTCCGGCGACTTCGTGCGCTCGCTGTACACCCTGCTCATCGACGAGGCATGCCGGGTCGAGGACCGCATCGTCTCCGGCGGCGCCCCCGCGGACCGGGTCGGCTCCGGTCGCCGCGGCGACGGCACGAACTGAGGCCCGTCGTGTCCGCGCCCCGACCGATCCGCACGGTGTTGATCGACAACTACGACTCGTTCACCTACAACCTCTACGACCTGATCACCCGCGTCAACGGCATCCCGCCGCGGGTGCTCACCAACGATCGCAGCTGGGACGAGCTCGTCGCCGAACCGTTCGACAACATCGTCATCTCCCCCGGCCCGGGCCGACCCGACCGGGCCAGGGACTTCGGGATCAGCGCCCGCGCCCTCACCGACGCCGAAGTGCCGCTGCTCGGGGTGTGCCTGGGCCATCAAGGGCTGTGCCAGCTGTTCGGCAGCGCCGTGATCACCGCCCCCGAACCGGTGCACGGCCGCACCAGCCCGATCCTGCACGACGGCACCGGCCTGTTCGCCGGGCTGCCGTCGCCCTTCGAGGCGGTGCGCTACCACTCGCTGATCGCCGACCCCGTCCCCGACGAGCTCGTCGCCACCGCCCACACCCCGGACGGGTTGCTCATGGCCGTCGCGCACCGGCACCGGCCGCTGTGGGGGGTGCAGTTCCATCCCGAATCGATCGGCACCGCCCACGGCGCGCAACTGCTCGCCAACTTCCGCGACGCCACCCCGCCGCGCAGCCCGATCACCGTCACCGCCCCCGCCGATCCGGAACCGGTACCCGAACCGGCCCCGCGCTATCTGCTGGCCAGCCGCCGGCTGCCGCTGCACCCCGACCCGTCCGCGGTGTACGAGGCGCTCTTCGCCGCCGGCCCGCACGGCTTCTGGCTCGACGGCAGCGCCGCGCTGGAACCGCAGTCGCGGTTCACCGTCCTCGGCAACGGCGCCGGACCCCGCGCCGACTACCTGACCTACCGGGTCGGGGAGGGCATCGTGCGCGAACACCGCGCCGACGGCACCGTCGAGGAACACCGCCGCCCCGTCTTCGACCATCTCACCGCCCGCCTCGCGGAGCGCCGCGCCGCCGCCCGCGACGACCTGCCGTTCGGGTTCGCGCTCGGCTACGTCGGGTATCTCGGCTACGAACTCAAGGCCGACGCCGGCGCGCAACTCGTGCACACCTCCCCCTACGCCGACGCCGCGCTGGTCTTCGCCGACCGGGCGGTGATCGTCGACCACGACGACCGCTGCTGCTATCTGCTCGCCCTGACCGAGGACACCGACGATCCCGAGACCCTCGCCTGGTTCGACGCGACCGCCGCGATCCTGTCGGCGCTGCCCGAACCGGTGACCGACGAGCAGATCCCGGTGCCGCTGATCGGCGCGGACGGTGGCCCGCAACTGCGGCTGCGGCACTCCCCGCAGCGCTATCTCGATCTGATCGCCCAGTGCCAGAACGAGATCCGCAGCGGCGAGACCTACGAGGTGTGTCTGACGAACACCGTCACCGTCGACGGCGGCATCGACCCGCTGAGCACCTATCGGGCGTTGCGCCGCATCAGCCCCACCCCCTACAGTGCGCTGCTCGACTTCCCCGAGGTCGCGGTGCTCAGCGCCTCCCCGGAACGGTTCCTGCGGATCGACGCCGACGGCACCGTCGAATCGAAACCGATCAAGGGCACCCGCCCACGTGGCCGGACCCCCGGCGAGGACGCCGCGTTGCGGGACGAACTGTGGGCCAGCAAAAAGGACCGCTCCGAGAACCTGATGATCGTCGATCTGGTGCGCAACGACCTGTCGCGGGTGTGCGTGCCCGGCTCGGTGCACGTGCCGGCACTGTTCGCGGTGGAAACCTATGCGGCGGTGCATCAGCTGGTGTCCACGGTGCGCGGCACGCTGCGTCCGGACGTCTCGGCGGTGGACTGTGTGCGCGCCGCCTTCCCCGGCGGATCGATGACCGGTGCCCCGAAGCTGCGCACCATGGAGATCATCGACAAGCTCGAGGACGGCCCCCGCGGGGTGTACTCCGGGGCCATCGGATATCTGTCGCCGACCGGCGCCGCCGACCTGTCGGTGGTCATCCGCACCCTCGTCGCCACCGCCCACGAGGTCACCTTCGGGATCGGGGGGGCGATCGTGGCGCTGTCCGATCCGGACGACGAACTCGACGAGACCCTCGTCAAATCCGTGGTGATGCGCCGCTGCCTCGCCGCGGCCCGCGACACCACCCCGACCAACGGAGCCGGGGCGGTCGGCTCCGCGGACCCGGACGATCTCGTCGACGGGCCACCGGTGCTGCCGGGGCGGGCCGGGCCGTGACCACGCCCGGCCGGGTGATCGTCGCCGGCGGATGCGGCGCCGTCGGCGCCTTGCTCACCGCGGCGTTGCGCGAGGCCGGCCGTCAGGTGCTCGTCGTCGACCCGGCCGCCGCCCCGGCTGCACCCGGGATGCTGCGCGCCGATCTGACCGCCCCCGACACCCGCCTCGCCGCGGCACTCGACGGCGCCGACATCGTGGTCCTCGCCGTCCCCGACGTCGTCGCCGGTGCCGCCCTGCCGGTGCTCGCGCGGCTGCTGCCCCCGCACACCCTGCTGGTGGAGACCCTGTCGGTGAAGACCCCGATCGCCGCGGCGCTGCACACCTACCGGCCCGGCGCCCCCACGCTCGGCATCAACCCGATGTTCGCCCCCGATCTCGGATTGCCCGGCCGGCCCGTGGTGGCGGTGCGTCACCACGACGCACCGGTCGTGACCGAGTTCGTCGCGGCGCTGCGCGACTGGGGTGCCACCGTGGTCGAGACCACCGCCGACGAACACGACCGGATCACCGCCGCCGTGCAGGTGCTCACCCACGCCGCGATCCTCGCGTTCGGTATCGCCCTCGACCGGCTCGACGTGCCGGATGCCGCCGCGCGGGTCGCCGCGCCCCCGCACACCGTGCTGCGCGCGCTGCTCGCCCGCGTTTCCGGTGGCACCGCCGAGGTCTACCACGACATCCAGCTCACCAACCCGTACGCCGCCACCGCCCGCCGCGCCCTCGCCGGCGCGGTCGCCGATCTCGACGCCGCCACCGACGCCCTGCCCGACTTCGCGGTGCTGCTCGACCGGGCCCGCGCCGCGCTCGGCGACGGGCAACCGGCCGCCGCGCAGCTGTGCGGGCAGCTGTTCGCGGCACTGCCCCGCGATCCGGGCGCGGTCGGCGGTCCGAGCGAGGAAAGGAGCCGGACATGAACGAATCCGACATCCCCGGCCCGCAGCTGCGCGCGCCGGAACTCCCGCAGTACGACCCGTCCGATCCGGCGGAGAGCGCGGTGATCGCCGGGCTGACCCGCTCGTGGCCGCGCCGCGCCGCCGTCAAGAAACCCGAGGTCGACCTCGATGCGCTGTTCGAGGCGGACCGCGCCGACTATCCCGAGCAGATGCTGCCCTTCGCCGAGCATCCGCGTTATCTCGCGCTCGACGAACAACAACAGGCGCGGCTGCGGGCCTGGGCGTGGATTGCCTACAACAAGAGCGTCGTCGACATCGAACAGCACGTCGTCAACCCCGGCTTCGCGTTGATCACCGAGGACGCCTTCGGTATCGGCCCGTCCGACACGGTGGTCACCGGGGTGCTCCAGGCGATGGTCGACGAGCAGTACCACACCCTCATGCACCAGCAGGCCAACGTGCTCACCCGCCGCCGCCGCGGCTGGGCGCTGAAGGAGTCGGTGCTGCCGCCGTGCCCGACCGTGCGCGAGCATCGCGCCGCGGTCGCGCACGCCGAGACCCCGCGGGACGCGGCGCTGGTGCAGCTGGCGTTCACCACCGTCGCAGAGACTTCGATCAGCGCCTATCTGGCGTTGCTCACCACCGACCCGGAGCTGCAACCGGTCAACCGCGCGACGGTGGCGGTGCACCGCCGCGACGAGCTGTGCCACGCCTCCCTCGCGGGTGGGCTGCTCACTGCGGTGCTCACCGAACTCGACGACACCGATCGGGTGCGGCTGCTCGACGCGCTTGGTACCGCGGTCGCGGCGTTCACCGGCGCCGACACCTCCACCTGGGCGGCGATCATCGCGCGCGAGAACATCCCCGGCGGCGACGAGTTGGTCGCCGACACCATCGCCGTGACCGAGGGCCGGCCGGTGGTGCAGGACTGCAGCGCCATCCGCCGGCTGTGCGCGGGACTGGGGCTCGGGGAGGAACTCGACGCCCGCTGGCCGTGGCCGCGCAGCGCCTAGCGCCGTGGCCGCACAGCGCCTAGCGCCTCGGCCGCACAGCGCCTGGTATCCCGGCCGCGCGGGCCGAGTCAGCGGCCCAGCAGTGCCCGCAACCGCGCGAGACGGCTGCGCAGCCCCCACACGGTGACCCGCACGAGGGCCTCCTGCACGATGTTGCCGTTCATCTTCGACTCGCCGATTTCCCGTTCGGTGAACGTGATGGGCACCTCGGCGACGGTGAATCCGGCCTGCAGGGTGCGCCACGCCAGATCGACCTGGAAGCAGTAGCCGTGCGAGGCGATCGCGTCGAGGTCGAGCTTCTCGAGCACCTCACGGCGGTAGGCGCGGTAGCCGCCGGTGATGTCCTGGATCGACACCCCCAGCGCGAGACGCGAGTAGATGTTGCCGCCGCGGGAGAGCACCTCGCGGTGCCACGGCCAGTTCACCACCGTGCCGCCGGGCACGTAACGGGAGCCGAGCACCAGATCAGCGCCGGCGTCGACCTTCTCCAGCAGCAGGTGCAACTGCTCGGGGGCGTGGCTGCCGTCGGCGTCCATCTCCACGAGCACCGTGTAGCCGTGCTCGAGCCCCCACCGGAAACCGGCGATGTAGGCGGCACCGAGACCGTTCTTCTCGGTGCGGTGCAGCACCGCGATGCGCTCGTCGGCGGCGGCGAGGTCGTCGGCGAGGTCACCGGTGCCGTCGGGACTGCCGTCGTCGACGACGAGGACATGGGTGTGCGGCAGCGCAGCGTGCAGCCGCGTGATGATCCGACCGAGGTTCTCCCGCTCGTTGTAGGTCGGAATGATCACCAGGGTGCGGGCGCTGGGTGCGCTGTCGTTCCCGGCCGGCGTCGCCGCTGCCATCAGAGGTCCTCCTTGTCGAACCGGCCACCGGCCGGTGCTCCTGCTGCGCCGGTGCTGGTGCGAGCTGCCGCACCGGCCTTCTCCCGCCGTCCTCGCACCAGGACGAAACCGGCGGCGGCCACGGCCGCGGCGCAGAGCACAAGCTCCGGCGCCACTCCGAGCCGACTAGCCAGCGTAACGTCTGCGCGCACGGGCACCTGCGCCACCAGGGCATCGGGCACGAACAACGGTGTGCTCTGCTGCACCCGACCGGCCGGATCGACGATCGCGCTGACCCCGCTGGTCGCCGCGACGATCACGGCCCGGCCGTGCTCGACGGCCCGCACCCGCGACATCGCCAGCTGCTGGTAGGTCATCTCGGTGTCGCCGAAGGTGGCGTTGTTCGTCGGCACCGCCAGCAACTGGGCGCCGGCGTCGATCGAGTCGCGGAACGCCCGGTCGAAGGCCACCTCGTAGCAGGTCGCCACCCCGATGTCGATGCCGCCGGCGGTGACCATGCCGTCGCCGTCGCCGGGCACGAAATGGCCGGCGCGGTCGGCGTACTCGGAGAACAACCGGAAGAACGACCGCCACGGCAGGTATTCGCCGAACGGCTGGATGATCTTCTTGTCGTGCCGCTCCCCCGGACCGGTCTGCGCGTCCCACACGATCACCGAATTGGTGGTGGTGCGGTCGTCGTTGACGAGCACCGCCCCGACGAGGATCGGCGCGTCGATCGCGGCGGACGCGGCGGAGATGTCGCGTGCGGCATCGGCGTTGCGCAGCGGGTCGATATCGGAGGCGTTCTCCGGCCAGATCACCACATCCGGGGCCGGGGCCCGTCCGGCGGCGACGTCCTCGGCGAGGACGAGGGTGCGGGCGACATGATTGTCGAGCACCGCCTTGCGTTGGGCGTTGAAGTCCAGGCCCAGGCGCGGCACACTGCCCTGGATCGCCGCGACCGTCACCGTCGACGACTCGTCGGTGGCGGTGCGCACCAGCGGCCACGCCGCCGCGGCGAGCAGCGGACCGAGCAGCGTCACCGCGACCGGCACCGTCCAGGCCCGCACGGGGCGGGGACGGCGGGAGGCGGTCAGGGCGAGGGCGGCGAGCCCGGCGCCGGTCGCGGCCACGGCGAACGACACCAGCGGGGCGCCGCCGACGACGGCGAGGGAGACGAACCCACCGTCGGGCTGGCCGAACGCCAGCCGACCCCACGGGAACCCACCGAACGGCACGCTCGAGCGCAACCATTCGGTCAGGCTCCACGCCGCCGCGATCCACAACGGCGCGACCGGCAACGACCGCAGGTGCACCACCAGCGCCCCGAACAGGCCGACGAAGACCGCCTCGGCGGCGGCGAGCGCCAACCACGGCAACGGACCGACATAGACGCCGATCCAGGGCAGCAGCGGCACCAGGAAACCGAGGCCGGCGAGATAGCCGTAGCCGAACCCGGCGCGTCGCCGCATCGGTACTGCAGTCGATACACCGACCAGGAGCGCGATCCCGACGGGGGCGAGGAACCACAGCGGCCGCGGCGGGAACGACGCGAACAGCAACACTCCCGCGACGACGGCCAGCAGCGCGCGCAGCGCGACGACACGCACCGCCCGCGCGGTGACCTTCGCCAAGGGCCGGCCGGTCACCGCGCGTACACGACCCGGCCGCGGTGCACACTGCGCACCAGCACCGGATCGGCGGTGCCCGGGGTGAGATCCGGCAGCGGCGCCACCCGCGACCGCGGATCCGTCGACCATCGCTGCACCGAATCCTTCGGGGCGCTGACCACCAGCTCCCCGACCTCCCAGATCGCATACGACGCCGGCGCCCCCGGATCGAGGGTGCCGGCCAGACCGTCACGCACCCCACCAGCGCGCCACGCCCCGCGGGTCGCGGCGGCGAACGCCGCCCGCGGCGAGATCCCGCTGCCCTCGGTGCGGTGGTGCACCGCCGCCCGCAGCATCGGCCACGGCTGCGGCGCCGTCACCGGCGCATCCGAGCCGAACGCCAACGCCAGCCCGGTCGCTGCCAGCGGCGCGAACGCGTTCAACGCCGCGGCGCGGTCGGCGCCGAGCCGCTGCGCGTACATCCCGTCCGCCCCGCCCCACAAGGCGTCGAAGCTCGGCTGCATGCTCGCGATCACCCCGTACCGCGACAACACCTCCGCCTGCGCGACCGTCAACGACTCGACGTGCTCGAGCCGATGCCCGCGCGCGGCGAGCACCGGTCCCCCGACCTCCGCGGCGACCGCCTCGAAGGCCGCGACCGCGGCGGTGGTCGCCGCGTCACCGATGACGTGGAAACCGGCCTGAATGCCCGCCGAGGTGCACGCGCGCACGTGCGCGGTCAGCTCGTCCTCGGTCAGATAGCGGGTGCCGCAGCAGTCCGGCAGATCGTCGTACGGGCGGGCCAGCGCGGCGGTGTGCGAACCGATCGACCCGTCGACGAACAGATCCCCGCCCAGGGCATCGGCGCCGGTCTCGGCGAGCAGCTCCGCGGCTTCCTCGCCGGTGCGCACCGCCTGACCCCAGTAGCCGCGCACCTGCACCGGATGGTCAGTGCCGAGCAGTTCGGTGAAGTCGTCGAGCCCGGAGATGTCGGGGCCGGCGCATTCGTGCACCGCGACGTAACCGTGCGCGGCGAAATCGTCGAGGGCCGCCAGGCGGGCGCGGGCACGCTGCGCGGCGGTCAGCCCGCGGCGGGCGGCGCCGCGCACCGCATGATGCGCCGCGGCGGTCAGCGGCTGCTGCGGATCGAAGCCGGCCAGCTCGTCGAGGGGTTCGGCGACGGCCCGCAACGCGCTCGACGCCGCCGCCGAATGCGCATCGATCCGGCCGAGATAGACGAGCCGGGCCGGGGCGGCGGCATCGAGGTCGGCGGTGGTCGGTGGCGTCGGGTCGGGCCAGCGGGTCTCGTCCCAGCCGTGCCCCCAGATCACCGCGTCGTCGTGCGCATCGGCGTGCGCGCGGACCCGGCGCAATGCGTCGTCGCGGTCGACGGCGTCGGTCAGATCCAGCCCGGTCAACGCCAGGCCGTGGCTGGTGGTGTGCACGTGGGTGTCGACGAAACCGGGGGCGACGAACGCGCCGTGCAGATCGACGATCTCGGCGTCCGGGTGCAGGGCGCGACCGGGCCGGTCCTGCCCGACCCACACGACCGTGCCGTCGGTGACGGCCATCGCGGTGGCATCGGGGGCGCTGGCGCTGTAGATGCGGCCGCCGACGAGAAGCTGGGTGTGCGGTGCAGGGCTCACGAGTGCCCAGTCTGCCCGTTACCGCTCCTCGTGGCGGCGCGGGGTCTCCACGATCTCCCCTTCGAGCACGGTGCCACGGTCGTCGACCTGCTCGGTCACGGCCGCACCACCGGTCAGGTGCGGGGCACCACCGACGACACTGTGATCGACGACCTGCCCGTCGACCACCACCAGCCGCTGCGCGGAGAACCCGGTGACGCGGGCCCGCCGCGCGACCAGCGTGCGCACCGCCGGACGCAGCGCGGCGCGGGACGGCAGCAACAGCAGCACCCCGAGCACGGTGCTGACGATGCCGGGAATCAGCACCAGGGCCGCGCCGGCGCCGATGAGCGCGCCGTCGGTGAGCACCCGCTCCGGGGAATTCGCGTGCGGCGCCCGGCCACCGCGCAGCTCACCGAGGTTGCGCAGCGCGCGGCGACCCAGGGCGGCGAGCACGAGATAACCGGCGGCGCTGACACCGAGGAAGATCAACACGGTGGCCAGGGCTCCGAGGGTGGAGCCGAGCCAGGCCAGCACCGCGATCTCCGCCACGACGTAGAGCACGAACAACAACGGGTACACGGCGGGACTTCCTTCCGTCGGCGGTTTCTGTCCGGTCAACGAACGGGCCACCGGTTTTGCTCCCGCACCCGACCCGCGGATGCGGCGCGTGATCGAATGGCCGCCATGACTGCAGGTGACTGGGCGTTGCTGATGACCGCCGCGACAGCCGCCGGCTGGGTGGACGCGGTGGTCGGCGGCGGCGGGCTGATCCTGCTGCCCGCCCTGTTCCTCGTCGCCCCGCAATTGACGCCACAGGCGGCGCTGGCGACGAACAAGCTCACCGCGATCTGCGGGACCGGCGCGGCGGTGCTGACCTTCGCGCGGCGCATCCCGCTGCGCTGGTCGCTGCTCGGCCCCGCCGCCCTGGTCGCCGCGCTGGCCGCGGCGGCGGGGGCGGCGGCGGTCTCGCTCATCGACCGGGAGGTGTTCATCCCGATCGTGATGGTCGTGCTCGTCGCGGTGGCGGTGTTCGTCACCGCCCGCCCGAAACTCGGCACCGGCAACACCCGCCGCCCGTCCACGCTGCGGCTGGCCACCGTCGTGGTCACGGCCGCGGCGGTGATCGGCTTCTACGACGGGATCCTCGGGCCCGGCACCGGCACCTTCTTCATCATCGTGTTCGCGGCGATGCTCGGCAGCGAGTTCGTCACCTCGGCGGCGATGGCGAAGGTGCTCAACTTCGGCTCGAATCTCGGGGCGCTGGTCCTGTTCGCCGTCGGCGGGCACGTGTGGTGGGCGCTCGGGGCGGCGCTGGCGGTGTGCAATGTCGCCGGCTCGGTGCTCGGCTCCCGGATGGCGCTCGCCCGCGGCGCCGGGTTCGTGCGGGTGGTGTTGCTGGTCGTGGTGATCGCCATGGTGATCCGGCTCGGCATCGAACAGTTCGGCTGAACCACCCCGCGGGGCTCGGTGCGGCAACCCCGATGCCGCACATCCCGGCGTTACCGTGGGCGGGTGAATGCGGTGGACGACAATTTCCTGGCCCTGCCGTTGCACGCGGCCGCCGACGCGGGCCTGACGGTCGCGCGGGCGGCGGGCGCGAGTCACGCCGACGTGCGGGTGCATCGGATCCGGACCGGGACGAGCACCCTGCGCGACGGCGCCCTGCAGGCGGCGGTGGACGACAGCGACTGCGGGGTGGCGGTGCGGGTGCTGCTCGACGGCACCTGGGGATTCGCGTCGCATCCGGTGCCCGGCCCGGACGGCGCCGCCGACGCCGCGGCCCGCGCCGTCGCGGTCGCCCGCACCCTGCGCGCGTTGAACCGGGATCCGGTGCAGTGGGCCGACGAACCGGTCCACCGGGACGCGGTGTGGGTCTCGCCGTACGAGATCGACCCGTTCACCGTCCCCGCCGCCGAGCGCATCGCGGTGCTCGAGGACCGTTCGCGGCGACTGCAGGACGCCGACGGCGTCGACCACGTCGCCGCGAATCTGACGCTGGTCAAGGAACAGACCTTCTACGCCGATCTCGCCGGGTCGACGATCACCCAGCAGCGGGTGCGGATCCACTCCGACCTCGACGCGACCCGCGTCGACCGTGAGGCCGGCACCTTCGAGTCGATGCGCACCCTGGCCCCGCCGGCCGGCCGCGGCTGGGAGTATGTGGCCTCGGACCGGTGGTGGGACTGGAGCCGTGAGCTCGCCGAACTGCCCGAGCAGCTCGCGGAGAAGGCGCAGGCCCCGTCGGTGATCCCGGGCCGCACCGATCTGGTGATCGACCCGACGAATCTGTGGCTGACGATCCACGAATCGGTCGGGCACGCCACCGAATACGACCGCGCCATCGGCTACGAGGCCGCCTACGCCGGCACCTCCTTCGCCACCCCCGACCTGCTCGGCAGCCTGCGCTACGGCAGCGACGTCATGCACGTCACCGCCGACCGCACCGAACCGCACGGCATGGCCACCGTCGGCTACGACGACGACGGGGTCGCCGCCCAGTCCTGGGATCTCGTGAAGGACGGGGTGCTCGTCGGCTACCAACTCGACCGGGCGTTCGCCCCGAAGCTCGGGGTGGCCCGCTCGAACGGCTGCGCCTACGCCGATTCGGCGCATCACGTGCCGATCCAGCGGATGGCGAACGTGTCGCTGCGACCCGATCCGAGCGTCGATCGCAGCACCGCCGATCTGATCGCCGGGGTCGACGACGGGCTGTACATCGTCGGCGATCGCAGCTGGTCGATCGACATGCAGCGGCACAATTTCCAGTTCACCGGTCAGCGGTTCTACCGGATCCGCGGCGGCCGGCTCGCCGGGCAGGTCCGCGATGTGGCCTATCAGGCGTCGACCACCGAGTTCTGGGGTGCCCTCGAGGCGGTCGGCGGCGCGTCGACCTGGCAGCTCGGCGGCGCGATGAACTGCGGCAAGGCGCAACCCGGGCAGGTCGCGTCCGTCTCGCACGGCTGCCCGTCGGTGCTGGTGCGCGGCGTGAACGTGCTCAACACGGTGCAGGAAGGTGGCCGATGATCCCCGGAGACCGACTCGTCGAAACCGCCCTGGCGACCTCGCCTGCCGACGAGACCATCGTGATGGTCACCGACAGTGCCGAGGCGTCGCTGCGGTGGGCCGGCAGTTCGATGACCACCAACGGCTCCGCCCGTGCCCGCGGCGCCACGATCCTCGCGATCCGCCGCACCCCCGACGGGGCGCACTGCGGGGTGGTCAGCGCCCCGATCGTCGACGCCGACGACATCGGCGCGGTGGTTGCCGCGGCGTGGGCGGCCGCGCAGCAGGCCCCGGCGGCCCCGGATGCGATGCCGTTGATCGACGGCGACGACACCGACCCGCAGTGGGGCGACGAGGCCGTCGGCACCGACGTCGAGGTCTTCGCCCCGCTCCTCGACGGGCTCGCCGCCGGCTTCGACGACACCGACGCCCTCTACGGATTCGCCCACCACCAATCCACGACGATGTGGCTGGGCACCTCCACCGGGGTGCGGCGCCGCTGGGTGCAACGCGACGGGTCGCTCGAGATCAACGGCAAACGCGGCGGCCTGACCGGGGCGAGCGCCTGGGTCGGCGCCGGCACCGTCGACTTCACCGACATCGCGATGGATCCGCTGCGTGCCGAACTGGCGCGGCGGCTGGACTGGGCCGGTACCCGCGTCGACCTGCCCGCCGGACGGTACGAGACGCTGCTGCCACCCTCGGTGGTCGCGGACCTGATGATCCCGCTGCTGTGGTCCCTCGACGGGCGCGGCGCCGAGGAGGGCCGGTCGGTGTGGGCGGGGCCCGGCGGAACCCGCCTCGGCGAGCAGATCGCCGCGCTGCCGGTGACGTTGACGTCCGATCCGGCCGCCCCGGGGCTCGGTTATGCGCCGTTCGTGGTCGCCACCGCCTCCACCGACAGCGTCTCGGTGTTCGACACCGGGATGAGCGCCTCGCGGGTCGACTGGCTCCGCGACGGCGCCCTGCACGCGCTGGCGTATCCGCGGGCCGCAGCCGCCGAATTCGGGGCCACCCCCACGGCGCCGGGTGAGAATCTGCTGCTCACCGGTGGCAGCACTGCCGATGTGGACGACATGATCGCCCGCACCGAACGCGGTCTGCTGCTGACCACCGTGTGGTACCTGCGGGAGGTCGATCCGGCGGTGCTGTTGCTGACCGGCCTGACCCGCGACGGGGTGTATCTCGTCGAGGACGGGCAGGTGCGGGCGGCGGTGAACAACTTCCGGTTCAACGAATCCCCGGTCGATCTGCTCGGCCGCGCCACCGAGATCGGCGCCACCGAACGCACCCTGCCGCGGGAGTGGAAGGACTGGTTCACCCGCACCGCGATGCCGCCGGTGCGCATCCCCGACTTCCACATGTCCTCGGTCAGCGCCGCCCACTGACCTCCGGTCCGGTCGGTGACGTCCATCGATCGGACCGGTAGGGGCTCAGAGCAGGTCGGTGAGTTCCTTGCCGATCTCCTCGGGGGTGACCGTCGGCTCGAAGCGGCGCACCACCGCGCCCTGCGGGTCGACGAGGAACTTGGTGAAGTTCCACTTCACCTCGTCGGTGCCGATCGCCTCGGGGCGGGTCTTGCTCACGTGCTCGAACAGGAAACCGTGCTGCGGCCCGAAATCACCGGGAGCCTCGGCGCGCAGGTGCCGGTAGAGCGGGTGCGCATCGTCGCCGTTGACATCGACCTTCGCGAACACCGGGAAGGTGACGTCGAAGTTCACGCGGCAGAACTCCTGGATCTCGCTGTCACTACCCGGTTCCTGACCACCGAACTGGTTGCACGGGAACGCGAGGATCTGCAGGCCGCGCTCGCCCAGCTCGCGGTGCAGCGCCTCGAGGGCCTCGTACTGCGGGGTCAAGCCGCACTTGCTGGCGACGTTGACGATCAGCAGATGCCGGCCGGCGAAGCGGGCGAGATCCTCGCTGCCGCCGTCGGCGGTGGCCACGGTGTACTCGTGCACGGACATGCGCTCTCCTGAACTGGGTTCGATCGGCTCGGCCCCGCAGGTGAGGCCGAGATCACCACGGACCCTACGGGATCGGACGACCCGGGCGGGGCTGCTGGTGCGGGGTCAGTCCAGGTCGCGGACGTGCCGGGCGGGGCTGCCCAGATGCAGCGTGTGTGGGGCACAGTCCTTCGTCACCAGCGAGTTCGCGCCGATCACCACACCGGCGCCGATGCTCACGCCCGGCATGATCACCGCACCGGAGCCGATCCACGCGCCGTCGCCGATGGTCACCGGCTCCCCCGTCAGCGTCGACGCGCGCTGTTCGGCGGTGCCCATGCGGTGGCTGCTGGTGAGCACCCGCACGTGGTCGCCGAGGAACACCCGCTGCCCGAGGGTGATGTCGGCGACCGTGTCGAAATAGCAGCCGTGGTTGACGAACGAGCCCGCGCCGAGGGTGAGCCGGCCGAGGCCCTGCACCACCACGCCGGTGTGGATCAGGCTCGGCGGTGCGGCGTCGACACCGGCGCGGCGCAACCACTTCCAGCGACTCGAACCGGAGATCAGCGGGTTGCTCGCAAGCGCCACCGCGATCGCCTGGGACCGGTAGGTGTGAGAGCGCGCCACGACGTCTACCGGCCTGCCGTGTCGTCGGCGGGATCGAGCGCACACGCCAACCCGACGGTGCCGGTGCGGCCACGACGCACCACGCTCGCGCCGACGATGATCCGGCCGAGCAGCCCGTACTTGCGGGCGATCACCGACCGGGCGTGCGCCGAGCCGTCGGCGTCGAGCACCTCCCCGGTGCCGGGCACCGCCGCCGACTTCGGGTTGCCGCGCGCGTCGCAGATCGCCAGGGACACCCGCGGATCGCGGCGCAGTCGCCGCACCTTGTAGGCGTCGGCGACCGTCCACACCAGCAGCCGGTTCCCGTCGGGCGCCGCCCACACCGGGGTGTCCACCGCGCTGCCGTCCTTGCGGTATGTGGTCAGCAGCACGAACTTGGCGGCGGCGAGGTCCGCGAAGGTGGGGGTCGTCGACTCGGGCATGGCCACCACCCTACAAACCGCCCGGTCTCACGGCACCGCTCGTCCCCCCGGCGCCGCGTTCTACGCTGGCGGTCATGGCCGATACCGCTGTCGACGTGCACCTGCCCGCCGGGCACCTGACCTCCGCGCAGGTGCAGGTGCTCGCCGAGCTCGCCCACACCCACGGCGGCGGCGAACTGCACCTGACCGCCCATGCCCAGCTGCGGGTGCGCGGCGACCACGCCGCGATCAGCGCGGCCGTCACCGCCGCCGGTCTCACCGTCGACGTGCCCACCCGCGCACGGCTTCTCGTCTCCCCGCTCAGCGGCCGCATCGGCGGACACCACGACCTGCGCGAACTCACCGCCACGGTGATCGCGCGCCTGGACGACCGGCCCGTGGCGGCCGGCACCGTCCTCGGGCTCGACGACGGCACCGGCGACATCGTCGCCCTCGCCCCCACCGTCGCGGTCCTCGCCCGCCCCGACGGCCGCTTCGCGGTGATCCGCGACGGCGCCGACACCGGGGTGCGCGTAGACCCGCAGGACGCCGCCGAGGCGCTGCTCACCCCACCGACCGACCCCACCGGGGATCCGGAACCGGTACCGGAGCAGCCGCGGCCACCGATCGGGTGGCTCGACCAGCCCGACGGGGCCGTCACCCTCGCCGGCGGGCTGCCCGGCGGGATCCTTCCCGCACGACTGGCGGAGTTCCTCGCCGCCGTCGAACGTCCGGTGATCGTCACCCCGTGGCGGTCGGTGCTGCTGTGCGATCTCGACGAGTGGACCGCCGAACAGGTGGTGCGGGTGCTCGCCCCGATGGGGTTGATCTTCGACGCCGACTCCCCGCATCTGCGCTGAGCCGCCGCTGACCTGCACGAACGGGCGGACTTCGCGAACCGGACCGTCGCCCCCGATCCGGCCCGCCGACGGTTCGGCCGCGCCTATCGTGGACGGATGAGCGGTCCGACAGCGGAATCCGACAGTTATGACGTGATCGTCCTCGGCGCGGGCCCGGCCGGGGAGAACGCCGCCCAGTACGCCATCGCCGGCAGCGACCGCACCGCGGTGCTCGTCGAACACGAACTCGTCGGCGGCGAATGTTCCTACTGGGCCTGCATGCCCAGCAAAGCCCTGCTGCGCCCGACCCAGGTGCTCACCACCGCCCGCAACATGCCCGGCGTCGCCGACAAGATCAGCGCCCACGGCGTCGAGGTACCGGCCGTACTCGCCCGCCGCGACAGCTTCACCCACAACCGCGACGACAGTTCCCAGGTGGACTGGGCCGAGGGCGCGGGTATCGGCGTCGTGCGCGGCCGCGGCCGCCTCGACGGCGAACGCACCATCACCGTCTCCGGTGCCGACGGCGAGCGGCGCCTGCAGGCCCGGCACGCCGTCGTCCTGGCCACCGGCACGCTGCCCTCGATCCCGGACCTGCCCGGGCTGCGCGACGCGCTGCCGTGGACCTCCCGCGATGCGACGAACCTGCTCGAGGTCCCCCGCCGGGTGCTGGTGGTCGGCGGCGGTGTCGTCGCCTGCGAAACCGCCACCTGGCTGCGGCAACTCGGCGTCGAGGAACTCACCCTCGCGGTGCGCGGCGACCGGTTGCTGCCGCGCGTGGAGCCGTTCGCCGCCGAACGCGTCGCCACCCGCATGGCCCACAAGGGCCTGAATGTGCGCTACGGCACCGAGATCCGCTCGGTGCAGCGCCCCGACGTCAAGGACACCGGCGTCGGCCGCATCCACGGCGGTCCCGCCACCGTGGAGTTGTCCGACGGCAGCACTGTCGAGGTCGACGAGATCGTCGTCGCCGCCGGCCGCTGCCCCGCCGTGGACGGGCTCGGTCTCGACACTGTCGGCCTGACCGACGGGAAGGTGACCGTCGCCGACGATCTCACCGTCGACGGGGTCGACGGCCAGTGGCTGTATGCGGTCGGGGACATCGCCGGTCGCGCCGCACTGACCCACATGGGCAAATACCAGGCGCGGGTGTGCGGGGACGTCATCGCCGCCCGCGCCGAGAACCGCCCCACCGACGGGTCACGATTCCGGGCGAGCGCCGACCACGGCCAGGTCCCGCAGGTGATCTTCACCGTCCCGGAGATCGCCGCGGTCGGCCGCACCGCCGAGCAGGCCCGCGCCGACGGACTCGACGTCGAGGTCCTCGAGGCCGACATCGACGTCGCCGGGGCCTCGCTCGCCCGCGACGACTACGCCGGCCACGCCGCGCTCGTCGTCGACCGCGCCACCGACACCCTCGTCGGCGCGACCTTCGTCGGTCAGGAGGTCGCCGAACTCGTCCACGCCGCCACCATCGCCCTGGTCGGGAAGGTGCCGCTGGACGCCCTGTGGCATGCGGTGCCGTCCTACCCCACCATCAGCGAGATCTGGTTGCGGCTGCTCGAATCCCGCCGCAGCTGACCGCCTCTCGAACGTGCAGTTGTCGTGGCGACACGCCGCGTGGCGACGAGAACTGCACGCCGACGGTCAGCGCGGCAGACGCCGCCACACCGCGCGCGGCAGCAGGCGCATCCCGAAGAACACCGACGGCATGCTGCGCCGCACCCTGCGCTCCCCCGACGGTGCCGAGGGCACGCAGGTCCCCGCGGTCTACGTGCATTTCGGCACGTAGACCGGCGATTTGTTGGAGCCCGGGCCGACGATGAGCGCGGGTTGCCTCCGGTGATGCGGACGCCACGGACCTCATCAACAGCGGTGACTGTCACCTGATGCGCCGGTGCCGCCACCTACCTGCTCACCGTTAGTTTCACGCCCGTAGTTCCCTGGCTCCGACCGACACCACCAGGACGGTGGGTTTGACAATGTGACGGCCGACCGGCGCGGACGACATCGTGAACGATCGAAGATCGTCATTCCGATTCCCTGTCGATGTCCTTGTCGGCTCCCCGCGCCGGTGAAGGACAGTCGGACCGTAGGCTGGGACCAGGACGCGAGCGAGGGAAGGAGGCGATTGTGCTGGTAGGTGTGCTGACCACAGTCCTCGGTTGTCTGCTCCATACGTGGGCAGCCGTGGCAGCCGCTCGACTGAATTTCGGCTCTCGGTTTCCTTATCTGTGGGGCATGTATCCGGTGCGTCCGACGCGTCGGGTCAAGCGCGCTCAGACAGCAGGGTGGCTGCTCAGCATTGTCGGTGCGTTCGGTGTCGCGAGGCGTTGTGGAATACGGCCCCTGGACGGAGTCTCGACGCCGTCCTCTCCATACTCGTCGTGGTCAACCTCGTCGTGGTCAACGCAGGTCCGAATCTCGTCACGACAGTCATTCATAACCGCACTGTTCCCCAACCTTGAGCAGTGGCGGTATCGGCTGTCGGGAACTTTCGCTCACGAATATTCAACATTCCCACAGACATCCGGCTGGTCCTGCAAGGTCGTGGACGCGATCGAGCGCTCCGAGACGGGCTGGACACGGACAAACGTCTACCTCGGGGTGCACGAGCGACGATGACCCTAGTCTCGGAAAGGTGCCTTTCGGAGAACTGGTCGCTCCGCCTCTGGGGCGGTAGGTGGACCCCTACCCGCAACGTCGCTGCTGAGGGGATCCCTGTGACTTTCCGAGACACGTCTCGACACCGATATCGTCCGGGTGTTCGCGCTGGCAGGTGTCGCCGTCGGCCTGATCTTGTATGTCGCTGCCTTCTTCATCACCGCACCGACCGAGGTGTGCATGACTCGACTGACATCGCACATGACCGGCTCTGAGGCAGTGGTAGCGACCTCCGCGAGCGCCGGCAAGCAGTGGGTGGGGATCGTCGCATCCCGCTGTCAGTGGACGTTCGCGACCGGGCCCCACGCCGGTGCTTCCGTGTCCGAGCATGTCGTGGAATGGGGGCCGTCGGCATTGGCGATCGTTGGCATTGTCGTCGCGGTGGCCGGCGTGGGGAGCTGGATGTGGTTCCGCACCAAGCACATAAATGTTGCGCGGACCGACCGCGGGTGACGTCACATCACTATCACTCATATCCCCCGGACGAGGACGCCGCGCCGGCCTGGCTACGCGAGCACGAATGCGCGAGGCGAACGCTCACGTTCACCACGTCCAGCAACGTCGAGTATCGCCGTAGCTACCGGTACCCGTAGGCTTCAGCGGCCATAAGGGGTCTCCACCGAGCACGTCGCCTACAAGCAACAGGACCGACGACGCGATCACTAATGCGGGCTACCGACAGTGCGGCCCGGCCAAGGTGCATATCCACGCTCTGCTGATCTTCCAGATGCCGTGCTCAGCCACGAGCGGGACGACGGCGCTGTCGCCGGGCGCGACGGTGATGGCCTGCGCCACGCCGCCGGGGGCACCGGTGCCCACCACCGAGACAGCCAGAGCCTGTGCACCATCCGATACGACAGTGGTGGCGCGCAATGTCGCCTCGCCTGTGTGCGCTACCTGCTGGACGGGATTGAGTGTGTCGAGGCTGGCGCCTTCGAACAGACGCACTCGCGAATCCAGCTCCAGGTCGTAGTCGAACGCGGCAGCAAACATCTCGGTGACCTGCTCCGCCGACGGAATCGTGGAGGCGGGCAACTCGAGGGACGAATGCGCCGGTGGGAACGTTTCTGCAGACGTGGGGACATGACTGGTGGCCGGCGCGCCCGGATCGGTGCTGCACCCACAGAGCGCCACGAGTGCGACAAGGGCGGCGGCGATGCTGTTCGGCAGACGTGCGGTCATGGCAGGTCCTTGTCGGGTGTGCGGTGTCGAACAGGGGGTGAGACGACAGGATATCGATGCCGATCGAGCCGAGCTCAGCGTCGAGGCGGCCGATATCGCCCGGCAGCAACTCGTTCAGCTGCGGGGCTACGGCAGGGATGCTCACCGCGTGAGCATCACGCGGGGTGACGAGGTGACTGCGGCGCGATGAATCGACCAGCACCCCGAGACCTCACAGGTGACTAGGTTGAGCGTTTGATCCACCGCTCCGCTGCGAGTACCCGCAGGGTGGACGGATCGAGGATCGCCCGCCAATGATTGTCCGGATCACCGCTCGTCAAAGAGAACTCGAAGAAGAGAACCTGCCGTTTTTCACTGAGCGCGGCGAGGTACTCCGTGTAGCTTTCGTGCCCGTACACATCCCAGTACTTCAGGTACCCCGAGAGGGGGCGCAGGGACCTGTTCTTGCGGACGCGTTGGGTATCGACGAGGGTCGCGACCACGCGAAATCCCGCCCGGGAGCGATACTCGAGCAGACCCAGGCGAAACGCGTCGAGCAACCCCGGCCACGGACCGTCGCCCATCGCGTCGACGATCTCCTCGACCTCGATCGTGCGCTCCTGCGGTCCGGTGCGCTGCGGTGGGGTTGCTCGGTAGATTCCGTCCGGGCCGGCCGCGGTGAGGTGGTCCTCGACGTCGAGGTTGCTGATCCACAAAGTTGGCGACCACGTCCGAGACCGTGTGCGCTGCAATCGGCAGTCTGTGCGCAGGACTGGTGGCGGTGACGAGGGTGAACGGGTGGTCCGTCTCGGTGAAGGTGGCCGCATCGGCGATGACGAAGAATCGGCGTCCCGGGTCGTCTTCGTTGAGGCGGGCGAGGAGGTCGTCGATGTCCATGCCGTCGAACTCGGGGTCGTCGACGATGGCCAGTGGATCGGTGCGTTCGGACTCCTCGCCGAGAGCTGTGTGCAGGACGTCGTTCCATGCCTGCTCATGGCTGTAGTCGAGCCGGAACAGCGGTATATCGACGTCGGGGAAGGTCATCGCTGTCTCCTATCGCAAGCAGACGAATGATGAGCATGTTGTGGAACGGTCGGCTTCGCGGCGCCGACCGTCGCTGTGAGGTGACGCCTACCGGTTCTATCAGCTTGTAGTTCGGATTCGCGGGCTGTGACCCGACACGGACTCGTGACGGCCGTGCCTCACGGTCGGTGTCGGTGTCGTTCTGCCCTCCGGTGTTGGGTAGCGTCGACGCGTCCGGGCCGCGAAGAGTCGGGGCAGGCCGGGTTCCGGCAGGGGGACGAGAGCAGAGGAGTCGACGTGCGAGGGGGAGCATCGATGGGGCGGGTCCGGGCGAGGGTGGTTGCCGCGGCGGTGGCGGCGATGATGATCGCGTCTCTGGGCGGTGGGGTGGCGTCGGCGCAGGACCGCGAGTCGGATCCGATCGTGGCCTCGCAGGGCTTGCTCGCTGATCCGGTCGCCCCGAACGGCTCGCGCATCGTCTCGAGTGAGATCGACGGCCAGTACCTGACGGTGCAGGTGTACTCGGCGGCGATGGACACGACCATCCCGGTGCGGGTGCAACGCCCCCACGATGCGTCCGAGCCGCGTCCGGTGCTGTATCTGGTCAACGGTGCCGGGGGCGGCACCGATTCGGCGACGTGGTGGGCCAACACCGATGTCGGGGAGTTCCTGACCGGTCAGAATGTCAATGTGGTCATGCCCCTCGGCGGGGCGTTCTCCTACTACACCGACTGGAAACGCGAAGACCCGCAGCTCGGGAGGAACAAGTGGCAGACGTTCTTCCTCGACGAGCTGCCCCCACTGATCGACGCCGCATTGGACACCAATGGGGTGCAGGCCATCGCGGCGAATTCGATGACGGCGACGGCGGTGTTGCAGTATGCGATCGCCAAGCCCGGCTTCTATTCGGCGGTGGCCGGGTACAGCGGATGCGCCCAGACTTCCGATCCGGTCGGCCGCGAGTTCGTCAAGCTGGTCGTCGAGACTTGGGGCGGCGGCGATGTGCGCAATATGTACGGCGAGGACGATGATCCAGCGTGGGTGGCCAATGATCCGGTGGTCAACGCCGAAGGGTTGCGCGGCACGCGTCTGTTCATCTCGGATGCGACGGGTCTGCCCGGTCCGCACGACACCCTCGGCAACGAGTTCACCATCGGGGAGCAGGACGCAGCCCTCGACCAGCAAGGGCTGGCGTTGGCCAATCAGGTCGTCGTCGGCGGGGTGATCGAAGCGGCCGTGCACTGGTGCACCACCAACTTGCAGACCCGCCTCAACGAGCTCGACATTCCCGCGACGTTCGATCTGCAACCGGCCGGGACGCATTCGTGGGGATACTGGCAGGACGCCTTCCACCGGTCCTGGCCGCTGCTGGCCGAGGAACTGGGGTTGCCGCAGCCGGAATGACCCCCCATTGCGTCACGGCTGCTCATACCTCCAGAGCAGCAGTCCGTTCAGTGGTGGGGCTGCTCCGGCGAGCGGTCGACCACGTGGGCGGGAAGTGACCATCTATTTCACTCGATTCGCGGGAAATCGACCCAGCCTCCTTCGCCGCCGGGAGTATCGGAACGCGGGTACGGATAGGGAGCCGGTCCCCGTGACGGTGCTCGAAACGGCGCCAATGTGTGGGTGACGGATCCGAGCGTCAACGTCAGCGGCTGTGGGGTGCTCGTCCATTCGCACAGCACCAGTGGACCGAGGCGGTGCACCGGGACGGCGGTGCCGTCGGCGAGCTGAGCCGCTGCCGCTGTCGGTGTGTTCAGCGCCCCGATCACCAGCCACCATGTCGGATCGGGGCTGTCTCCGGGCCAGACCTGCTGTTCGATCTCGTGCGGGAAACTCTCAGGATCGGTGGTGTACATGACGGACACCGGCGACCAGTATTCGTTCTCGATCGTGGACGCGGGATCGATGCGCATCATGTCGTCCTCCCGCCATTGGATCGACAGACCCGAACGCGGCAAGACCAGGGAGTAGAACTCCATGCGTACACTCCCACATGTGATCACGACGTGCAGTTGTGCCCACGGTAACCGACGCTTCCCGTGCCGGCGCGCCTCTCGACCTCTTCAACGCTCGCCGGAGTATCCGGCGGCAGGACCGTCGTTTCTGAAACGGTCAGTTAAAGCGCCCCGTTCGGAACGTCGTTCTTGCCGTCTCGAACGGAGGCGCGGATCGAGCGAGCGACACAGCAGACTCGGGGTCGTCTACCGATGCTGAATGCCGTTGTCGCTACGAACAATATTTGTCAGACCTGCCCCTGGTTCTGCAAAGTTATGGACGCGATCGGCCGGTCTCCGGCACCGTCCCGGTCCAGAAACGCGCTCACCTTGGGTTTCGAGGCTGATGGTGCGTAATTGCCAATTAGCAATGCCAACCCCGCACAAACCCTGAGTGACTACCTTCAGATTGGCGCTGTCGCCCTTTTTGTCTGATTTTGTTGTCAAGATGCAGCAAAGATTAGCGAGATGGGCGGGGCAGATTAACTGGGCCGACCGCAGTGTCATAAGGCTTCTGAGCTGCGGTTTCCCGGAATGAAACCTTGACCGGCGCTCTCGTCTCACCGAGCCTCTGTCAATCTGTAGCGGCGTGTCCTGTCGATCTTCACTGCATCTCGACATATGCAGTTGTGTTGTCCTGCCCTGTCCGGTCCGGTGCCACCGGACCTGAGGTGAGAGGCGACGCCCGAATGCCAGTGCCCCGAACTGGGAAAACGAGGTTGAAGGTCAGTGGCAGGCGGCAGTGGATGTCAACGGACCCAACAGCCGAATATGGCGCTGACCTGGGCAGAATGACCGAGGACGCTGTCGGCGCTCCTGACCTCCTCGTGTCGTCACGCTACTGACCTTCTCATGTCGTCTCTCACGCGACGGTAGTTAACCAGCCCTGCAATCGGTCGTCAGTGCTGTTGACCCGGTCCCGCGCCGCCCGAAGTCGGCCGTAGGGAGGGACCGCATTGGTTGGGGAATCACGGCGAAGTCGGATACTTCGAAACCGTCGGTGTGTCCAGCTTGTCCGTTCTTGCCGATACTCTCTTGTCGCCAGGACACACAACAACGGAGTTCGGAGGTCTCGATGGTCGAACCACTCGAAATGGATATGACCAAGCCGGGGTTCGGCAAGTCGGGCCGCGGCTTCGGCAGGTTCGCACGAAGTAGCTCCAAGCAGCAGAGCGAGCAGACCAGCGATCTCGAGGACGCCGCAGTGGAGACCGCCGAGAGGCGGACGACGAAGAAACCCGATCCCTACGAGACGGCGATCACCGAGTACAACGGCGCGTTCACCGCGATGAACGACAGGGGCGTTTCTCTCCTACGCCAACGGGAACGCTCGACGGACCTGATCGAGCTAGTCGAGCTGCTGGTGAACAGCATCGCCAACACCCCGAAGTCGTTCGAGACCGACTTCGACGAGATCGACATCAACAAAGCCCAGTTCCTGGCGGCGGAGGAGTTCGCGCGGAAGGATCTCGACGCCGCGCGAAAGTCGGCTGCCGGCGCCACTGCCGGGTTCGCCGCGGGCGCCGCGGTCGCGAGCATGGCTCCGACAGCGGCGCTGTGGGTCGCCACCACCTTCGGCACCGCGTCGACCGGCACCGCGATCTCCACTCTGTCCGGGGCTGCTGCGACCAAGGCTGCTCTAGCCTGGCTCGGTGGAGGGGCTGTCGCGGCCGGCGGCGGAGGCCCGGCGGCAGGTGGCGCCTTGCTCGCCCTCGCCGGCCCCATCGGCTGGACGGTTGCGGGGGCCACCCTCCTCGCATCGATCGCTTTGTTCACCAAGAACAAGTTCGAGAACCGCGAGGCGAAGAACAAGGCGCTGACCTCGGTGAAGCAGAACACCGCGCTCATCAAGGGCATCGACGCCCAGATCGATGACCTGCTCCGACGCACCACCTCCCTTCGCGAGCTGCTCGTGCAGAGTTACCGCGAAGCGCTCAGGTGCTTCGGGACCGACTTCCTCGCGCTGTCCGCGTCCCAGCAGTCCCAACTCGTCGCGCTGGTGAACAACACGAAGGCCTGCGCGGCCCTGCTGAACACACGCATCGCGCAGGACGCCGGGAATGAGTGAGACGGTAAGACTAGGGAAGAGCAACCAGGAGCAGGCCGTCGCCGCCTGGGTGAACTATCTCAACCAGCTCCGGCTGGACAACCTGCTGAGCGCTCTGCACCGGCAGGACCGGAATCTCGAGGACGCGCTCGCCAGCGTCGGCGAGGCGATCCGGAAGATCGACCTCGAGGTGGTCGCCGCCAACCGGGGCGGGCTCAAGGGTATGCACGGCTTCATCGCCGAGGTCGCAGAGGTCGGCGTCGGCAACGCTCGCAGCCACATCCGTGGTGAGGACGCTGTCTACCAGTGGATCAATGACAACGGCCCCGTGGACCTGATGCGCAACGGCGTGGAGATCCAGCAGAAATTCGTCGCGGCCGGCGGCCGCTTCGGCCTCGGCGCGATCACCGAACACCTCCGCAAGTATCCCGACTTCGTCGCCCGCGGCGGAAAATACCAGATCCCCCGCGACCACTTCGAGGTGATCCAGAAGCTGCACGCCCTGCCACGCGAGGAAGCCGGAACACTCCTGACGCGCGGCGGCGACGGCCCGTCGTTCACGGACTGGGAGCGGATCCAGGCGTTCTTCCGCGAGGGATCGGTCGGCATCGAGTCGCTCGAGCCCTCCCACCTGACCTACTCCGAGGTTCAAAAAGGCGCTTACGCCGCGACTTTGGAGACGGAGGCGGATTCCCTCCGCTCCACCGACCAGTCCCTGCGCGAAGCCGCCTACCAACAAAGTCGGCCGACCCTGGCGGAGGGCGCGAAGGCCACGCTTGCGGCCGCCGCCATCGAGAGCGGGACCGCCCTGGTGCTGGCCGTGGTCGCCAAACGCCGTAAGGGCAAGCAGCTCAAAGAGTTCACCGTCGAGGACTGGACCGACATCGCCGGCGAAGCACATCTCGGTGCCGCCAAAGGCGGTATCCGAGGGGCCAGCATCTACATGCTCACGAACGTCACCGCCACCCCCGCAGCCGTCGCCAGCTCGATCGTCACCGCGGCCTTCGGCGTCGCCGAGCAGGCGAACAAGCTCCGTCGCGGCGAGATCGACGAGCTGGAATTCATCGAGAACGCGGAGCTCGTCTGCCTGGAGACCGCCGTCAGCGCCCTGTCCTCCTTCGTCGGGCAGGCTCTCATCCCGGTGCCGGTACTGGGTGCCGTGATCGGCAATACCGTCGGCATCATCATGTACAAGGCCGTCTCGTCTTCCCTCTCCAAACGGGAGGCGTCGCTGATCGTGCAGTACCTCGACGAACAGCGGGCGCTGGATGAGCAACTCGCCGCCCGATACCAGGAGCTCATCGACAAGCTCGAGGCGAGCATGTCCGACTATCTTGGGGTGCTCGAACGGGCCTTCTCCCCCGACGTGGAGGTGGCCCTCCTCGGATCCGTCGAGCTCGCACTCGAGCTCGGGGTGGCTTCGGACGAGGTCTTGGACTCCGACGAGAAAGTCCTCGCCTATTTCCTCGACTAACGCTGTGGTCGTCCGTTCTCCGAGAACAGTGCGATGGTCGCGGGCAGCCTCGCGACCGGTCTCGTTTCCATGGTCAGCCGTCATCGGAACGGTCGGGGTCGTTCGGAGCCTGACGACCTGCAGACCATGCGGTGAGGTCGGTGTCAGCCGGACTGCTGCTCGATTCGGGTGGCGCGATAGTGGTAGCCGTCCTGATCGGTGACCTGTTCCCAGTCGAGGACCACGGTGGCTCCGACCGCTACGGTGCGAAAGCCCTCGCCGATGATGGTGCTGTAGTGCGCCCAGCATCCGCCGGGGGTCTGGTCGGAATCGATCACTCCCCAGCCCTGTTCGTCGTTCCACTCCCGGACTGTGCCGACACTGTGGCCGGTCACCCGAGACGGGGCGGGGACAGGTGTGGAGGGTTCGCCTACGAAGTGCTCTTCCTCGATGCGGCCGTCGAGACGGACCGACCACGCCCGCGCCCCGAATCCGGCAGGACGACGGAAGGGTTGTTCTCCGGCCGGCCATGCCCGCACACACTCGAATTCGAATTCGACACCCGCCGCCGGGTTCTTGGCGCGGACCCATTCGAACTCCACCTCGTGGCCCGGCGTCAGAGCGGGAAAGCCGTCCACCGCAACGGCCGCGAAGTCGACATGACATCCCCCGGGAACCTCATCGCCGTCGATCACACCCTGCATGCGCTCGAAATCCCAGCTGCGAACCACACCTCGACTCGACACCGCGGCGTGATCGCCCGCCCCGGTCTCGGCGACACCGTCGCCGGCAACGACACCATCGAGACCGGATACAGCACCGACCGTCCATATCCCCACTGCCGCGACCACACCCAGGGCCACCGCGACAGTGGCGGCCCGTACCGGAGTGCGCACCCACGTCTCCTTCCGCCTCGGCGATCCCCGCATCCTGACACTGGCGACAACTGCTGTGCGGAAAGCCCGGGTGTGCACCACCGGACTTCCCGCCGGCCCACACACAACGGGGAGGAATGCGCGGACCGAGCGGCCCCACCGCTCCGAGGAGGGAGAAAAAGCGGGGACCACCGACAAACACATATGGACTTTCGCCTCTAGCGTTACATTTCGGCCACGCACCCGAATAAGGGTGGTGTTTACCCCGTGTCGTGGGTGCCTGGTGGCGCGACACCGGCAGTGCGTCGCTCATCAATGGCGCTGTCGGACATTCAAGACACGAGCTGGCCATGGAGAATCCGCCGGAAGAAACTACGGCCGGGTCAGCAACGCGCAACGGTTCGCCGACGATCGGCAGCACGATTTCGCGCGCTGGTGCGTGCACCAGGCATGGGAACGCGCCGGACTCGTACGGTCCTCGTGGTTTCGTGACCGGCTTGCCGAGATGGATGCCGGATATCGCGCGCATCCGCATTTCATCGCCAGCACTCATGCCCGCAATCGGATCGATGCCGATCCGCAGATCCGGCTCATGGTTGTCGGAGGAGATACTGACGACATGGGAGGGGATGAAGCGATCGCGACGAGGCGCGTACGCCAGGGTGTGCCCGTGGCCTATCGCGGCCGCGACACCGACCGCGACATCCTCAACCCACAAAGGCAGCCTCCGATGCTGTTCCACGGCCATCCGGGTCGGATCACAAGTCCTGCGATGCAGCACATCCTGGTGGACTGGGTCGGTCTCGAGGACGAGCCTGCAAGCTTTGCCGTCGGCTACTGCCCCCACACCATCGACGGTGGGTGGGCCGGCCCTGTTGTGCCCGCTCTGGCGGAGATCTCGGAAGACGAGTACCTCCTGCGGAAACAGCGGATCGACAAAGGCGAGCGCCCCATCCCGTAGGTGCTATGCCGAGACAACCCGCGGTGCCAAGTGATCGACACCGCCGCCGACCGCAAGCCGATCTTCTCCATCTTCGGGCGCACTTGCATGTGCTGTTAGACGATCCCTAACCAGCATGATTTCGAGTACAGGGCCAGAGCAGTGGTGAGACTTCGTTGCGCCGGGATGGACGCCCTGACTCTGGCAGTTGAAGTGGCTCCTGGTTCTTTGCAGCAGTCAATTCGTGGCCGAATCCGATGCTTGGCGGAGTAGGAACTTCGTGAGGTGAGCGCCCTACATCCGCGGTGCGCTGCTGATGGGCAGGTCGATGATGAACCGTGCCCCGCGGCCAGGGCCAGCACTGTCGGCGCCGATCCGGCCCTGGTGGGCCTCGACGAGTGCGCGGGTGATGGTCAGGCCGATTCCGCTGCCGCCGTGGCGGCGGTTGCGGGCGAGATCGGCTCGGTAGAAGCGGTCGAAGAGGTGATCGAGGTGTTCGGCGGCGATACCTTCTCCGGTGTCGGCGACCACGATCTCGGCGTAGGTGGGGTCGGTCTGCCGGCAGGTGATGGTGACGGTGCCCCCGTCGGGGGTGTGGCGCAGCGCGTTGTCGAGCAGGTTGCCCAGGACCTGCCCGAACCGGTCCGGGTCGACAGTGACCGGCACGGAGTGCTCGATGCAGGTCTCGAGGGTGACGCTCTTGTCGTCGTAGCGCGTGCGGACCGCCTCGGCGGCTGCGGTGATCAGGGTTGCGGTGTCGGTGGGGACCGGGATGATGCGGGTGAGATGTTCCTCGGCGCGGGAGACGGCGGTGATGTCCTGGGCGAGGCGGTCGAGGCGTTGGGTGGCGGCACGCAGGATTTGCAGAGTGTCCTCGTCCAGGCTGCGGACGCCGTCTTCGAGGGCTTCGAGGTAGGAGTCGAAAGTGGCGATCGGGGTGCGCATCTCGTGACCGAGGTCGGCGAGCATCCGGCGCCGGGTGGTTTCGGTGGCTTCGAGGCGGCGGGCGACTTCGTTGACGGTGACGGTGAGATCGTCGAATTCGCGGCCAAGTCCGGGGCTGTGCATGCGGGTGTCGTAGCGGCCGGCGGCGATCTGGGCGGTGGAGGTGGTCACCGCCGTCAGCGACCGTTGAACGCGCCGGGCGATGTACCAGCTCACCGCCAGGGACAGCAGCACCGCGATGGCGATGGCCAGTCCCCAGGCGAGGATGATCGCCCAGGTGAAGGCCTCTTCGACGTGATGGGCCTGGTTGGAGTTGTGGTCGATGCCGGCTTGACCGAGGTGATCGTGGAAGATGCCGGGTGCGAGCGCCGAGGCCACGATCCAGGCGCTGACGGCGCAGCCGAGCACCACCACGGTCAGGGCGAGGAACAGTCGGGTGCCGAAACTCGCGGTGTTGATGGTGCGGCGCAGGGACCCGCCTGGTGTGGACGATCGGGCGGTCATGATCCGGTGCCCATTCGGTAGCCGACACCGCGGATGGTGCGCACGTAGCGGCCGCGGGTGGCGTCGTCGCCGAGTTTGCGGCGCAGGTGCCCGATGTGCACGTCGACCAGGTGTTCGTCACCGACCCAGCTCGGCCCCCATACCGCTTCGATCAGCTGGGTGCGGGTGAGCACCACTCCGGGATCGCGTGCCAGGGCGGCAAGGATGTCGAATTCGGTGCGGGTCAGGGCGATCGGCCGCCCGGCGACGGTGGCCTCGCGGCCGTCGACGTCGAGGGCCAGGTCCCCGAAGCGGTGTGGCTGCGCAACGGTCGCGGCGATGGTGGTGCGGGGACGGCGCAGCATGGCCTGGATGCGCGCTGTCAGCTCGCGGGGGCTGAACGGTTTGGTCATGTAGTCGTCGGCGCCGACGGACAGCCCGATCAGGGTGTCGATCTCCTCGGTGCGGGCGGTGAGCATCACGACGTAGGCGTCGGAGAAGGTCCGCAGTTGCCGGCACACCTCCACCCCGTCCAGGCCCGGCAGTCCGAGGTCGAGGACCACCACATCGGGATCGACCTGCCGGGCGAGGGGAACGGCCTCGGCGCCGTCGCCGGTGACCGCGACCTCGAAACCGTCCCGCTCGAGATAGGAGCCCACCAGATCCGCCAGTGACGGTTCGTCCTCGACGACCATCGCCCGCAAGCCGGTGGAGGGACGCGCCGGCGTCGCCGGGTCGCTGCCGGGTGCGGGTGGTCGAGCAGAGGAGGTCATGGGGTCCATCATCGCCAGCACCGTCGCGGTGCCGGTATCGCGGCGACGCGACAAGGAGTTTCTTGAGCAAATCTTCATACGACCTCCATCGAACCTGTGGGGTGGGAACCCGATGCTGAAGCTACGAAACCGAGGGATGGAGACGATCATGATGGGCTGGGTCGGTGACATCGGTTGGGCGGGATGGACCGTCATGGCCGTGTGCATGCTCGCGTTCTGGACGGTGGTGATCTATCTGGTGGCCGTCATGTTCCGCGCCGACCGTACGAGCGGTCCTGCTGGCATCGAGCATGAGGGTGATCCGCTGCGGATGCTCGAAGAGCGGTTCGCCCGAGGCGACATCGACTCCGATGAGTTCGTCGCCCGGCGGCAGGTATTGACGCAGACCGGCAACCTCGCTGCGATTGCTGATCGGCGAGGGCAGGTCCGTGGGTAGATTGACCCGCCGAGCCTTCCTGATCGGCTCGATGCTGACCGGTGCCGGAGTCCTGGCGGCCTGTTCCGGGGCGGGGGCGGCGACCGGCGTGCCGGTGGCCGCCACGTCACCGGTGGTGCGTCGTCTCGAGCAGCAGCGACGTGTCCCGGGCCAGCAGGTGGTCTCGGCCCGGTTGACGCCGCGTCCGGTCGAGGTGGACCTCGGGGGACGCATCGTGTCCACCTGGGCCTATGACGATCAGGTGCCGGGACCGCTGATCCGTGCCCGAGCCGGGGATCTCCTGCGGGTGGAGGTCGACAACCAGCTACCAGCGGAGACGAGTGTGCACTGGCACGGGCTGGCGTTGAGCAACGACATGGACGGTGTTCCCGGGCTGACCCAGGACCCGATCGCCACCGCAGACCGATTCGTCTACGAGTTCACCGTCCCTCATGCGGGCACGTACTTCTATCACTCGCATTCGGGTCTGCAACTCGACCGCGGGCTCTACGGTGCGCTGATCATCGATGATCCGGCCGAGCCGGGCGACTACGACCACGAATGGATCGTGGTGCTCGACGACTGGCTCGACGGCACCGGCCGCACCCCCGACCAGGTGGCCCGCGAGCTCGGCATCGGCAGCGGAGCAGGAAACGGTGACGGCGCCGCGATGGGCACGATGGACCACGACGCCACGGATATGGACATGGGTGGGGAAACGATGCTCTCCCCGCTGCTCGGGGGCGCCGGGGACGTGCGCTATCCCCACTTCCTGCTCGGCGGGCGCGTGCCCGACGATCCGATGGTCTGGACCGCCGCACCCGGACAACGAGCACGGATCCGGTTCGTCAACGCCGCCGCCGACACCGCCTTCCGGGTCGCGTTGGGTGGACACCGGATGACGGTCACCCACACCGACGGTTTCCCGGTCGTACCGCAGGACACCGACGCAGTGCTCATCGGCATGGGTGAGCGTGTCGACGTACTCGTCACCCTCGACGACGGGGTGTTCCCGCTGTTCGCTCAGGCCGAGGGCAAGACCGGGCACGGGCAGGCCGTGGTGCGCACCGCCTCTGGCGAGCTGCCACCACAACCCCGTCCCGACGAGCTCGATCGGCGGGTACTGCTCGGCACCGACCTTGCGCCACGGGAGTACGTGCGGCTGACCGAACGTGATCACGATCTGTACCACAGCGTGGACATGGGCGGCACCATGTCGCCGTACCGCTGGACCCTCAACGGTCGCGCCCACCCCGACAGTGCACCGCTGACCGTCAACGAAGGGCAACGGGTGCGCATGCGGATGCGCAACATGTCGGACATGTTCCACCCCATGCACCTGCACGGACACACCTTCGCGCTCACCGATACCGGACTGCGCAAGGACACCGTCACCATCGGGCCCATGCGCACCGTCGAGATCGAATTCGACACCGACAACCCGGGTCAATGGGCGTTGCACTGCCACAACGCCTATCACCAGGAAGCCGGAATGATGACCACCGTGTCCTACCTGGCGTGACCTGGGTCCTGCCGACCGGCGAGGCCGAACTGGGCCATCACGATGCCTGTGCTCGTTCGAGAAAGGAACACACCCTGATGAACAAGAAGACCCTTGCTGCCGGCGTCACCGCCCTGGCGGTGGTGTTCACCGCCGCTGCCTGCAGCGACTCCGACACCGGCACCACGGCCGCGACCTCGACCTCGCCAGCTTCGGCGAGCACGCCCACCGAACAGACCGCGGCACACAACGATGCCGATGTGATGTTCGCGCAGATGATGATCCCGCACCACAGTCAGGCCATCGAGATGAGCGACATGATCTTGGCCAAGGACAACATCCCCGCCGAGGTCAGTGCCTTGGCCGAGCAGATCAAGGCCGCGCAGGGTCCGGAGATCGACCAACTCGAGTCCTGGCTCGATCAGTGGGGTGCACCCACCTCGATGCCCGACGGGGCTCACGACATGCCCGGCACGGACGAAGGCACGGGCATGGGCATGGATGGGATGAGCGACGGCATGAGCGGGATGGACGGGATGATGAGCGACGAGGACATGCAGGCACTATCGGATGCCCAGGGCACCGACGCGGCCCGCCTGTTCCTCAAGCAGATGATCACCCACCACGAAGGCGCCGTCGAGATGGCACGGACCGAGATCGCCGAGGGACAGTTCCCCGAGACGGTGGTGATGGCCCGCAGCATCGTCGAGACCCAGCAGCAGGAAATCGAGACGATGCGCCAACTGCTCGACACCCTCTAACGCACCCCGCTCACCCCCGTCGGCCGCCCCAGACAGGAGCTTTTCGATGTCGCACCCGGAACACCGACACTCCCATCCGGCGCCGGCCGGACACGATCACGGCACCTCCACACAGAGCCCGCCGCCCGACGCGGAAGATGCGCATGCCGGGCACGGCGAACACCTCGCCCACCTCGGCGGGTCCGCCGAACACACCGGGCACGGCGGCCACGACCGGCACGCCGGGCACGGCGCGCACGGGGAGATGTTCCGCCGCCGCTTCTGGGTGTCGCTGATCCTGTCGATCCCGGTCGTGGGGTTCAGCCACATGGTCGCCGAGCTGCTCGGCTATCCCATGCCGGACTTCCCCGGGGCCATGTGGATTCCGCCGGTGCTGGGCACGGTGATCTTCGCCTACGGCGGCATGCCGTTCCTCACCGGCGGCTGGGCCGAACTGCGTTCGCGCCGCCCGGGAATGATGCTGCTGATCGCGATGGCCATCAGCGTCGCCTTCGCCGCCTCGTGGATCACCACGCTCGGCCTGGGCGGCTTCGACCTGGACTTCTGGTGGGAGCTGGCGCTGCTGATCGTGATCATGCTGCTCGGGCACTGGCTCGAGATGCGTGCCCTCGGTTCGGCCTCGGGAGCGCTCGACGCGCTGGCGGCGATGCTGCCCGACACCGCCGAGAAGATCACCGACGACGGCACCGAGGAGGTGCCGCTGTCGGAGTTGACCCTCGACGACGTGGTGCTCGTGCGGGCCGGGGCCCGCGTCCCGGCCGACGGCACGGTCGTCGACGGGCGCGCAGAGGTCGACGAGTCGATGATCACCGGCGAATCGAAGACCGTTACCCGCGAGAGCGGTGACACGGTGGTCGCCGGCACCGTCGCCACCGACAGCGCCCTGCGCGTACGGATCACTGCCATCGGTGAGGACACCGCCCTGGCCGGCATCCAACGCATGGTCGCCGACGCTCAGGCCTCCTCCTCGCGGGCACAGGCGCTGGCGGACAAGGCCGCGGCGTTCTTGTTCTACTTTGCCGCCATCACCGGGCTGCTCACCTTCGTGGTGTGGGCGTTGCTCGGCAACGTCGACGAAGCGGTGGTGCGCACGGTCACCGTGCTGGTCATCGCCTGTCCCCACGCCCTGGGGTTGGCGATCCCGCTGGTGATCGCGATCTCCACCGAACGCGCCGCCAAGGCCGGGGTGCTGGTCAAGGACCGTCTCGCCCTCGAACGCATGCGCACCGTCGAGGTGGTGCTGTTCGACAAGACCGGCACCCTGACCCAGGGCCAGCACCAGGTCACCGGCGTCGCGACCGCCGATGGGATCGGCGAGTCGTATCTGCTGGCCCGCGCCGCCGCGGTCGAAGCCGACAGTGAACATCCCGTCGCGCGTGCGATCGTGGCCGCAGCGGACACCGGTGTCCCGACGGGCGAGAAGATCACCGCCACCGACTTCCGGTCGTTGCCCGGCCGTGGCGTGCGCGCGGTCGTCGACGGCACCGAGGTCACCGTCGGCGGCCCCGCGATGCTCACCGACCTGGCGTTGTCGGTACCCGAGGAGGTCACCGCCGTCACCGAACAGTGGGTGCAGCGCGGAGCGTCGGTGCTGCACATCGCCGAAGGTGATCGGGTGCTCGGTGCCGTGGCGCTCGAGGACGCGGTCCGGGAGGAGTCCCGCCAGGCGATCGACGCCCTGCACGCCCGCGGAGTCAAGGTCGCGATGATCACCGGTGATGCCCGGCAGGTCGCCGACGCCGTCGCCGCCGATCTCGGCATCGACGAGGTCTTCGCCGAGGTGTTGCCCGAGCACAAGGACGCGAAGGTCACCGAACTGCAGCAGCGCGGGCACAAGGTCGCCATGGTCGGCGACGGGGTGAACGACGCCCCGGCCCTGGCCCGCGCCGACGTGGGGGTGGCGATCGGTGCCGGTACCGATGTGGCGATCGAATCCGCCGGGGTGGTGCTGGCGGCGAACGATCCGCGGGCGGTGCTGTCGATCATCGAGCTCTCCCACGCCAGTTACCGGAAGATGTGGCAGAACCTGGTGTGGGCGACCGGCTACAACATCATCGCTGTGCCCCTGGCCGCCGGTGTGCTCGCCTTCGTCGGGGTGGCGATCTCCCCGGCGGTGGCCGCGGTGCTCATGTCGGTTTCGACCATCGTCGTTGCCCTCAACGCACAACTGTTGCGCCGCCTCGACCTCGACCCCGCCCACTTAGCCCGCACCTGACCTGCGTGGCCCTGCCCCAGAGAGAAAGTTCTTCTGCGTCCATGTGGATATCGTTCGCGCGCCCCTGCCGGGGTGTGCTCGTCGCCGCTGCCCTGACCGTGCTCGTCGGATGCTCGACCCAGCAGCCCGCTACGACACCGACCCGATCGGGGTCTGTCCCGACCGCGGAGGTGCCCGCGGTGGCATTGACCCCTGCCCTCGATCACCTGCACGGGTTACACCTCGGTGCCGACGGCACGATCCTGGCCGGCACTCACACCGGCCTGGTCACCCTCGGCGTCGACGGGCGCACCACCCGGGTCGGCACCTCCGACGACGACTTCATGGGACTGACCGGGGTGCCCGGCACCGATCGGCTCTTCGCCTCCGGACATCCCGGACCGTCGAGTTCGGCACCGAACCCGCTCGGACTGATCGACAGCATCGACGGCGGACGGACATGGACCCCGAAATCCCTGACCGGAGAGGTGGACTTCCACGCCCTGGCCACCGACGGGACGGTGCTCGTCGGCTTCGACGGAACCACCGGACTGCTGGTCTCCACCGACGCCGGCACCACGTGGAGTTCGGGAGCCCCGCTGGCCGCCGCAGCACTGGCTGTCACCGACAGCGGTGTCTGGGCGGCCACCGCCGAGGGGCTGCAGCACAGCACCGATACCGCCCGCACCTTCACCACCATTCCCGAGGCCCCCACACTGGTATTGCTCTCCGCCGCCGGTGACGGATCCCTGTGGGGTGTCGACACCGACGGTGTCGCCTGGCGCAGCCACACCGGTCGAAATTGGGAACAGAAGGCAATGGTCGGTCCGGTCGAGGCGTTGCTGGCCGTCGATGCCGACACCGCCTATGCCGCCACCGCGCACGATCTCTACACCCTCGAGTGACCCGATACTGCCGAGCGCGGTCCCACCACTCGGCGCCGCCGACCGAGGGGACCGGTACCAAGTGCACCTCGCCTCGGCATCGGTCGCGGGAGGGGCTCAGCCGGCGGTTTCGGGTTGATCGGACAATCCCAGGCGCAGGTGCTCGCTGTGGTAGACGGCCTCGTCGAGAAGTTGGGCGACGTGGTTGTCGTAGAGGCTGTAGACGATGGAACGGCCCGCTCGGGTGCCGACAACCAAGCCGAGATTGCGGAGCAGGCGAAGCTGGTGGGAGACCGCGGACTGCTCCATTCCGACGGCCTCGGCCAGTTCGGTGACCGGGCGCGGGCCGTGGCGCAGTTCGGTGAGGATCAACAATCGGCTCGGCGTCGCCAAGGCCTGCAAGGTGGTGGCGACATGGGCGGCGGACTCGGCGTCCAGCCGGGCGGCCGGGCGGTCGCGGCCCTCGATTCCGTGTCCCATGACCGCGGAGCCTACCCCGAAATCAATACATGAAGACCTCTTCATTTGTTCTGTTATCGTGGTTCGCATCTGTTGTCTGTCGCCCTGGAGGTGACCTGTGGTCGCACCGACCGCCACATCCACCCATCCGCATCCGACGCCCCCGTCGACAGCGGTACGCCGTACGACCCTGTTCGAACTCACCGAGGTCCGCTGGGCCGGCGCAGCCCTCGTCCTGTTCCTCCTCGGTCTGATCGCCCAGTTCGCCGGTGCGCCGACCTGGACATGGTGGGCGCTGTATCTGGCCTGCTACGCCGCCGGCGGCTGGGAACCCGGCGCGGCCGGGATCCGGGCGCTGCGGGACAAGACCTTGGATGTGGATCTGCTGATGGTCCTCGCCGCGATCGGCGCGGCGGCCATCGGGCAGATCACCGACGGCGCACTGCTGATCGTCATCTTCGCTACCTCCGGCGCGTTGGAAGCATGGGCGACCGCCCGCACCGAGGACTCGGTGCGCGGACTACTGGAGCTCGCCCCGGAGACCGCCACCCGCCTCGATGCCGACGGCCGGGAACACTCGGTTGCCGCGGCCGAACTCGAGGTCGACGACCTGGTGCTGGTGCGCCCCGGGGAGCGGATCCCGGCCGATGCGACGGTCATCGGCGGGGGCAGCGAGGTCGATCAGGCCAGCATCACCGGCGAGCCCCTGCCGGTGGACAAGACCGCCGGGGACGAGGTGTTCGCCGGGACCGTCAACGGCACCGGTGTCCTGCGGTTGCGGGTGGTTCGCCGGGCCGCCGATTCGGTGATCGCCCGCATCGCCACTTTGGTCGAGGAGGCCGGCCGCACCAAGGCCACCACGCAGTTGTTCATCGAGAAGATCGAGCAGCGCTACTCGGTGGGCATGGTCGCGGTGACCCTCGCGGTGTTCACCATCCCACTGCTGTTCGGCGAACCGCTCGAACGTGCACTGGTGCGGGCGATGACATTCATGATCGTCGCGTCCCCGTGTGCGGTGGTGCTGGCAACGATGCCACCGCTGCTGGCTGCCATCGCCAACGCCGGCCGCCACGGGGTGCTGGTCAAATCCGCCGTGGTGATGGAACAGCTCGGCACCGCCACCCGCCTCGCATTCGACAAGACCGGCACCCTGACCCACGGCACCCCCGAACTCGTCCGGATCGAGGCGGTGGACCCGCGAGTCGACCCCGACGAAGTGCTGCGGTGGGCGGCCGCTGCCGAACACCCCAGCGAGCATCCGCTCGCCGCGGCGATCATGCGCGCCGCACATACCCGCACCCTGACCTGGCCGGCAGCACAGCAATTCACCGCACTGCCGGGCCGCGGGGTCTCCGCCCTGATCGACGACCACATCGTCACTGTCGGCGCCCCGGCCGCGCTGCTCGAACGACACAGCACCCACACCCCCGCCGTTACCGTGGTCGAGGACTTCCAGAACCAGGGTTACACCGCGGTGGTCGTCACCCGCGACGATCATCCCGTCGGGGTGCTGGGCCTGACCGACACACTGCGCCCGCAGGCAGCGATCGCCGTGGCCGCCACTCGGGCGCTCATCGGCACCGCCCCACGCTGCTGACCGGCGACAATCCGGTCGTCGCCGCACGGCTCGCCGCCGAGGTCGGCATCAGCGAGGTACAGGCCGGGCTGCTGCCCGACGACAAGGTCGCCGCCGTACGCGCGCTGCAGGCCGACGGAGAAAAAGTTGTCGTCGTCGGCGACGGCATCAACGACGCCCCCGCGCTGGCCGCTGCGCATGTCGGTATCGCCATGGGCGGCGCCGGATCGGACCTGACCTTGCAGACCGCCGACGCGGTCGTCGTCCGCGACGACCTCACCACCATCCCCACGGTGATCCACCTGGCACGGCGGGCCCGACGCGTGGTCATCGCCAACCTCGCCATCGCCGCCTCGGTCATCGCGGCCCTGGTGACCTGGGACCTGGTCGGCACCCTGCCGTTGCCGCTGGCGGTGGCCGGCCATGAAGGCTCCACCATCCTCGTCGGCCTCAACGGACTGCGGCTGCTGCGAGAGACCGCATGGCGCCGTGCTGTCCGCACAGGCTGACACGGTCCCGCGGCACACGTGTGACCTCGCCACCGGTGGTGATCTGGCCGAATCCACCTTCGGCGCTCACCCAACCCGGCCGTGCGGGACAGCACGGTCGAACCCGAACGCCGCGGAACGATCAGCCCTTCGCTGCGTCGGCGCTCGCACAGTTCATTACGGGCGAAGCGTTTCCGCAGGGCGTGACTGCCGGACTGTGGTCACCCCACCTCTACTGCAAATGCCGATACAGCGTCGTACGACCAACCCCAAGAATCTCCGCGATCTCGACCTGACTCATTCCGTTGTCGCGCATCAACTTCGCCTGCTTGATCTTCTTCGCCGTCATCTTCGGCGGCCGGCCCCCGACCCGGCCCCGAGCTCGGGCCGCTGCAAGTCCGGCCGAGGTGCGTTCACGGATGAGGTTGCGCTCGAACTCGGCGAGCGCACCGAAGATCGAGAAGATCAGCTTGCCGCCGGCCGTGGTGGTGTCGATCGACTCGGTCACCGACCGGAACCCGATGCCCCGTTCCTCGAGATCGGTGACCACCTGAAGCAGATGCGGCAGGGAGCGGCCGAGCCGATCGAGCCGCCACACCACCAGGGTGTCGCCAGCCCGCAGGTGCGAGAACAGGTCGTCGAGTTGCGGCCGGGCGGTCGTGGCACCGCTGGCGGTCTCGGTCCAGATCCGCGAACACCCCGCCGCCCTCAGCGCGTCGCTCTGCAGATCGAGGGTCTGATCGGTCGTCGAGACCCTCGCATAGCCCAAAAGTTCGCTCACAAGCTCGCAGTGTTCCATAACTCGCCGACAAGGCTGGTTTTGAACCAGAGGTTTTAGACATGGGTTTCGGAACAGTTTGTGGCTTCGTTCGCTTGGTGGCGGGGTTTTTGCAGCGCTCCGTGGCGGTCTTGTTGCCGCGATCGCACAGGACTGGCTGCAGGTAGGTGTCGCGGTCTGAACCGAGAGGGGTGCGCCCGGTCGGGGCCGTTTGGATCGCTGCCGCTACGTCAGAGTCCGAAGGCTCCGCCGCTGACGAGGATCACGATGCCGAGGCCGATGAGAACGATGGGGAAGAGGATGTGCTCCCAGCGTTCGAGCACTTCGGCGATCGGGGGGCGGGTGGCGACGAACTTTGCCAGGGCCACCAGGACCGCGACGAGCGCGAGGAAGACGATGCAGTAGGCGACTACTGCGAGAGGTTCCACGCTGAGGAAGACAGGGGTGTAGACGCCGATGTTGTCGCCGCCGTTGGCAAGGGTGACGCCTGCGACTGTCCACACGCCGACCTTCTTGCCGGCAACCTTGGCCTCGTCGTCATCGTCGTCATCGTCTCCGCGCCAGGCCTGCCATGCGGCCCAGAGGCCGAGGCCCAGAGGGATGAGACCGAAGTACGGGATGGCTGCCGAGGGCAGGAATGCTCCGGCACCGATGGTCACCAGGACCGCGGCACCGAGGATGCCGGCGAATCCGAGGTACTGGCCGGCCAGAATGCGGGCGGTAGTGCCGCGCTGGCCTGCCCCTCGCGCGAAGAAGAGGGAGAGCACGATGATGTCGTCGATGTTGGTCGCTGCGAACAGGCCCATCGCCTGCAAGACCGAGGTGAGGATCATGCGCCCTCCCCAGCTGCGTCGCATCCGGGAAGCGAGCAGGCGGGATCGATGCACGGGGCGTCTTCGTCCACTGCCAGGGTGGCATCGACCAGTGCCGTCAGCGCCTGCGCCAGGTGCGAATCGGCGATCTCATATCGTGTCCGACGACCCTCGGGCTCGGAGACGACGATCCCGCAATCGCGCAGGCATGCCAGGTGGTTGGACACGTTCGGGCGTGTCAGGTCCAGATCTCGGGCCAGTTCCGCCGGGTAAGCGGGATGGTCGAGCAGGGTCAAGATGATCCGGGATCGAGTGGGGTCGGCCAGTGCACGACCCAGGCGGTTCATCACGTCGAGACGCGAAGCAATAGTCAGCATGAACTGAACTATACAGCGCGTACTGAACACTCGTTCACAGGCGTCAGCCCAGATCGCATGCCCGTAAGGGGAACCCTCACCGGACACCACCGCTACTTATCGAGAGGAACGACGGCACGCCTGGCGGGCTGTCCCGTAAGACCCGTCCGGTGAACTGTCCGGTGAAGGGAGGCTATATGACACACTGGGGAGCATGTCCCCCTTGAAGGTCGGCTATGCCCGAGTCTCCACCGACGAGCAGGACCTGACCGCGCAGCGTGACGGACTCGCGGCGTTCGGCGTCGATCCCAAGCGCATCTACGTCGATCACGGGCTCACGGGCCGCAACGCCGACCGTGAGGGCCTGCAGCAGGCGCTGGCAGCGTGTCGGGACGGCGATACATTCGTGGTCACCAAGCTCGATCGGCTGGCGCGTTCGGTCCGTGATGCCCACCAGATCGCCGACGACCTCGCGGCGCGGGAAGTGAAGCTGAGCATCGCCGGATCGGTGTACGACCCGACCGACCCGATGGGGAAACTGTTGTTCAACGTGCTGGCGATGGTCGCCGAATTCGAAGCCGACCTCATCCGTGCCCGCACCCGCGAGGGGATGAAGGTCGCCAAGGCCAAGGGCCGGCTGCGCGGGAAGTCACCGAAACTCACCCCCCGGCAAGAAGCTCACCTCGTCCAGCTACATGCCGCCGACGAGCACACTGTGGGCGAGCTGGCCGAGCTGTTCAGCGTGGGCCGCTCGACGGTCTACCGCGCCCTTCAGCGCGCCGAGCGCGGGCGCGAGAACGCCTTGCAGTAGGTGCGTCGTGGACGCTCGAGCGCGGTGGCGAATCCTCAGGCTCCACGTCGAGGACCAGGTGCCCCTCGCGCGCTTAGCTCGCGAGACCGATGTTGGGCTGCGGACCCTGGAGCGCTGGCACGCCCGCTACCGCGCCGACGGCTACGCCGGACTGGAGACAGCCTCGCGGGCGGACACCGGCTCCCGCCGCCTTCCGCCCGACCTCGTCCACCTGATCGAGGGCCTGGCACTGAGCAAGCCGCGGCCGGCCATCGCCACCATCCACCGCAAAGTCACCGGCATCTGCGCCGCCCGGAGATGGCCGGTCCCCTCCTACTCGGTGGTGTGGGACATCGTGCGGACCCTGGATCCCGGCATGGTCACCCTCGCCCTGGAGGGCGCAGCGTCCTACCGCGACAAGCACGAGCTGGTGCTACGCCGGCAAGCAGAGCTGCCCAACGCGATGTGGCAATCCGATCACACCATGCTCGACATCCTGGTGGTGGGCACCGACGGCAAGCCCGCACGGCCATGGCTGACAACGATCCTCGACGACTGCTCCCGGGCGGTCTGCGGCTACACAGTCTTCCTGGGCGCACCGTCGGCGATGAACACCGCCCTGGCGCTGCGCCAAGCGATCTGGCACAAGACCGACCCGGCCTGGCCGATGTGCGGCCTGCCCGACGTGCTCTACGTCGACCACGGCAGCGACTTCACCAGTGACCAGCTCGCCCACACCGCCGTCGACCTCCACATCCGACTGATCCACTCCACCGTCGCCCGACCCCAGGGACGGGGCAAGATCGAGCGGTTCTTCGGCACCATCAACACCGAGCTACTCGCCACCCTGCCCGGACACATCACCGAAGGGCACCCCTGGCCGACACCGAAACTGTCCCTGGCCGCCCTCGATAGCGCCCTGGAGGCGTTCGTGGCCACCTACAACGACCGCACGCACAGCGAGCTCGGAACCTCCCCGCGCAGCGCGTGGATCGCCGATGGCTGGCTGCCCCGAATGCCCGAGAGCCTGGAAGACCTCGACAGACTGCTGTTGACCGTCGCCAAGACCCGCGTCGTGCGCCGCGATGGCATCCGCTTCCAGGGCCTGCGCTACGTCTCGCCAACTCTGGCCGGCTACGTCGGACGCTCGGTCGTGATCCGCTACGACCCCCGCGACATCACCGAGATCCGCGTCTTCGATCACGACGAATTCGTCTGCAAGGCCGTCAACCAAGAGCACCACGACCAGAAGGTCAGCCTCAAGGAGATCCAGGCCGCGCGCAACGCCCGCCGCCGGGCGCTGCGAGCCGGCATCAACGAACGCATCGCCCTCGTGGCCGCACCTACCGAGACGCCACGGATCACCGAAGCACCGGCTCCGGCGCCGAGGTCCGCGTTGAAGATCTACAAGGAGGACCTCAGGTGAGCCAGCGCTTCATCGTCACCAAGGAGCACCGCCGCTTCACCGAGTTCGCCGACGCCGTGCGCCGCGGGCACACCATCGGTTTGTGCTTCGGATCAGCCGGCGTAGGAAAGACACTCTCCGCGCGCCGCTACGCACACGACGAGAAGGCTCATGACCTGCTGACCTACTGGGGGCCGCGCTCCGACAACGACGCCAAGATCTACGCCGCCTTGAACCGGAGCCGCACCGTGCTCTACACCCCCAGCGTGCTGACCACCCCGCGGACCCTGAAGGACGAGCTGACCCAAGCCATCACCCGCACCAACATGTGCATCGAGCAGCACCTCGTACCTCCCGGCACGGCCACTCCCGAGGCCTGGGGATGGCGACACGGCAGGAACTACGTGGAGCTGATCATCGTCGACGAGGCCGAACGACTGCGTCCCGCCGCTCTGGAACTGCTGCGCGATCGCTACGACCGCGACGACATCGCCCTGATCCTGATCGGCATGCCCGGCCTGGAGAAGCCGTTCAGCCACTACCCCCAGTTCTACAGCCGAGTCGGCTTCGCCCACCAGTACCGGCCCCTGGGACAAGACGAACTGCTGTTCGTCCTCGAGCGACACTGGCGATCCCTCGGCAAGACCCTCGACCCCGACGACTTCACCGACGCCCAAGCCATCGCAGCCATCGCACGGATCACCCGCGGCAACTTCCGGCTCCTCGAACGCCTCTTCCCCCAGATCCAGCGGGTCCTGAAGATCAACGAACTCGACACCATCACCAACGACGTCATCGAAGCCGCACAGAGCACCCTGGTCATCGGTGTCACCTGACCCCGCCACGAAGCGACCGAAGAACCCCGCCATTCAGCAGACGAAGTCACAACAGTTGTCGCGCCTAGTCGGTCGATTCGGTCGCGGACGTTTCATATACGTTCGTTTTCGGAACAAGATCAATTTTGCGGACCGATCCTCAAACAGCACACCCCGACACGGTCCGGCACTCGATCGCGTCCTGCGGAAGACGGCCGTCCGACCGTCCTGCTTAACCGTCCTGCATGTCGGTCTCGAATAGCTGACCCAAACAGCACTTTCGTCGCCTCATGGATGGAATCCTGATCGGCTATTCCCGATGCAGCACCGCGGGCCAAGATCTGCGAGCGCAACGCACAGCCCTCAAAGGCCGGAGTCCGCGACGACCGGATCTATACGGACAAGGGCGCTCTATACGGACAAGGGCTACGCGGGAGACAAGCGACATCGGCCCGGTCTGTGCGAAGCGCTCGCCGTCTGCCGCAGTCGTCAGCGCGGCAAACGCCGCCACATCGCCCGCGGCAGCAGGCGCATCCCGAAGAACACCGGGCGCAGCACCGCCGGCACCCACACCTCCCCGCGCCCGCGGTGCAGCGCCTGCACCGTCGCGCCGGCGACCTGCGGTGGGGTGCTCGACAACGGTGCAGGGCTCATGCCCTCCGTCATCCGGCCGATCACGAAACCGGGGCGCACCAGCAGCAACGACACCCCGCTGCCGTGCAAGGCATCCGCCAGGCCGGACGCGAAACCGTCGAGGCCGGCCTTCGCCGACCCGTACACATAGTTGGCGCGGCGCACCCGCCACCCGGCCACGGAGGAGAACACCACCAGCCGCCCCGAGCCCTGCGCGCGCAGCCGCTGGGCCAGGTCGGTGAGCAGCGCGACCTGCGCGAGATAGTCGGTGTGCACGATCGACACCGCATGGGCCGCATCGGTTTCCGCGTGGGCCTGGTCGCCGAGGATGCCGAAGGCCAGCACCGCCACATCGATCGGCCCGAAGGCGGCGATCCGGTCGAGCACCGCGGTGTGTGTGTCGAGGGCGTCGGCGTCGAACTCGACCGGGTGCACCGCCGTCGCGCCTGCTACCCGCACGGCGGCGCACTCGTCGGCCAGGTCGTCGGCGCGACGGGCGGCGAGGATCACGGTGCGGCCCGGCGCGAGTCGGGTGGCGACCTCGACGCCGATCTCGCTGCGTCCCCCGAAGATGACGACGGTTCCCTGCGCGGTGTGGTTCATGCGGCCAGTGTCCCGGGTCGAGCTCCGGGATGCAGTGGCGGGGTTCTACTCTCTGCGGGATGGACAGTGACCGCACCCCGAGCATCGACGTCTCCCTCGCCGACAAGCTGCTCGCCCTGCTCGACGAGCGGTGAACCCGGCCGGGTGTCAGCCCGGCAGCACCGTCAATCCGTGCGGGCGCAGGTTCATCGACTCGCAGCCGTCCTCGGTGACGACGACGATGTCCTCGATCCGCGCACCCCACTCACCGCGGAAGTAGATGCCCGGTTCGATGCTGAACGCCATGCCGGGCTGCAGGATGTCGTCGTTGCCGGAGACGATGTACGGCTCCTCGTGCACCGACAGGCCGATTCCGTGCCCGGTGCGGTGCACGAACGCCTCCCCGTAGCCGGCGGCGGCAAGCAGGTTGCGGGCGGCGGCGTCGACGTCCTCGGCGCGCACGCCGGGCCGCACCGCATCCACTGCGGTCTGTTGTGCCTTCTCGAGCACCGCAATCTTCGTCGCGATCTCCGGGTCCGGTTCGCCGATGCTGTAGGTGCGGGTCGAATCCGAGTAGTAGCCAGGTTCGACGGGACCACCGATGTCGACGACGACGATGTCGCCGGATTCGATGACCCGCTCGGACACCTCGTGGTGCGGGTCGGCGCCGTGCGGGCCGGAACCGACGATGACGAACGCCGCCGCGGTGTGTCCCTCTTCGAGGATCGCGGCGGTGATGTCCGCGGCCACCTCGGCTTCGGTGCGTCCCGCGCGCAACCATTCACCCATGCGGGCGTGCACCCGGTCGATGGCGGCACCAGCGCGGCGCAACGCCTCGACCTCGTCGGTGTCCTTGACCATCCGCAGCTGCCGGATCACCGACGTCGCAAGCGCCGGGGCCTTGCCGAACCGGGCGGTCAGCGGCACCAGGTGCAGCGCCGGCATCGCCTCGGCCACCGCGAACGCCCCCGCCGTCGCGACGAGTTCGCGCACGAGCGCGTAAGGATCCTGACCGTCCACCCAGTCCCGCACCGGCAGACCGAGCTCACCGATCGCGGAGTCGTTCAGCGACGCCAACTCCAGCCGCGGCACCACCACGGTGGCGCCGGAGCCGTCGGTGGGGATCACCAGGCAGGTCAGACGCTCGAACGACTCGGCGCGCGAACCGGTGAGATACCGCAGGTCCGGTCCGGGGGTGATGAGCAGCGCGTCGAAGCCGGCGACGGCACCGAGTTCGGCGGCGCGGGCCAGGCGGGCCGCGTAACGGTCGGCGGGGAATCGGGGGGCGGCAGTGGTCATGTCTTCGAGCCTAGTGGCCGCGGCCGGATGGCAGGATGTGGTCCGTGACCGCACCGGAGAACCCCACGCTGATGTTGCTCGACGGCGCGAGCCTGTGGTTCCGCGCCTTCCACGCCATCCCGGAGAAGGTCACCGCCCCCGACGGCAGCCCGGTCAACGCGGTGCGCGGCTTCGTGGACATGGTGGCCTCGCTGATCCGCACCCACCGCCCCACCCGACTGGTGGTGTGCCTGGATCTGGACTGGCGGCCGGCCTTCCGTGTCGCGGCGATCCCCAGTTACAAGGCGCACCGGGTCGCCACCGGGTCGGACGGCACCGTCGAGGAGGTCCCACCCGCGCTGCTGCCGCAGGTGCCGGTGATCCTCGACGTGCTCGCCGCCGCCGGCATCGCCACCGGCGGGGCGGCCGGTTTCGAGGCCGACGACGTGCTCGGCACCCTCGCCGCCCGCGAGACCATCGACCGGGTGATCGTGGTCAGCGGCGACCGCGACCTGCTGCAGGTCGTCGCCGACAGTCCGGTGCCGGTGCGGGTGCTCTACGCCGGGCGCGGATTGACCAAGGCCGAGTTGTTCGATCCGGCGTTGGTCGCCGAACGCTACGGGGTGCCCGGCGAGCGGGCCGGCGCCGCCTACGCCGAACTCGCGGTGCTGCGCGGCGACCCGTCGGACGGACTCCCCGGCGTCAAGGGGGTCGGGGAAAAGACCGCCGCGTCGTTGCTGCAGCAGTACGGCTCTCTCGACGCGGTGCGCGCGGCCGCGGTCGACGAGTCGTCGTCGATGGCGAAGGGCATGCGGGTCAAACTCGCCGCTGCGGCGGACTATCTGGATGCGGCGCTGCCGGTGGTGCGGGTCGCCACCGACGCGGACGTGGACCTGTCCCGCTCGGACGTGTTGCCGGCGGCACCGGCCGCTCCGGAGCAGCTCACCGCGCTGGCGCAGCGGTGGGGTCTGGAACGGCCGGTGTCCGCGCTGGTCGCGGCCCTGGCCGACCGATGACCGCTTCCGGTCAGTTGGGGCGGCCGACCTCGTAGGTGCCGTTGTCGTCGGTGACGGTGACGGTCACCTCCCGGAACTGGCCGTCCACGGTGACCGCGCAGGTGAAGCTGTGGCCGGCCTCGACCTTCTGATCGCTCGGGCACTGCACGTCGCCGACCTGCCCGGCCCCGTAGGACTCGGTGAGCACCTTCGCGATGCCCGCCTGGGTGGATTCGGTGTCGAGGACTTTCCCGCCGAACATCGTCGTGGCGAGGATCCCGACGATGGCGAGCACCACGACGAGCCCGGCGCCGCCGAGGATCCACGGCAGCTTCGACTTGCCGTTCTGCTGAGGCGCGCCGCCGGGCTGCTGCCAGGTGTTCGCGGGCGCTCCCCAGGGATGCGCCCCGGCGGGCTGCTGCCCACCCCACCCGGGGACGGGCTGCGTCGGTTGCTGGCCGGGCGCGCCCCACGGCTGCTGTGCGCCCGGTTGCTGACCCCAGCCCGGTGCCTGTCCTGGTGCCTGCTGACCGGGTGCCGGCTGCCCCCAGCCGGGGGCGGGCGGCTGTGGGGCCGGACCCCAGCCCTGTTGCGGCGCACCGGTCGGCGCACCCCACGGATTCTGATGCCCGGCACCGGGCTGCGCGGGAGTCTGCTGCCCGGCGGGCGGCGCCCACCCGGGCTGCGGAGCGTTCCCGCCCGCACCGGTGTCGGGTTGCCACGGCGACTGCCCGGCGGTCGACTGTCCCCAGCCGGTGCCGCTGCCCTGCCCCCACTGCTGCTGGCCGGCGGGCGGCGCCCACGGTGATCCGGGCTGCTCACCGCCCCCGGAGGTCGGGTTGGGTGCCCATGGATCCGTCGATTCCGGCGGCTTCTGCCCCGGCGAGTCCTGCGGTTCGTTCGGCCCGGTCATCGTCGTCTCCACTCACCCTTCCCGTTGTGTGCCCATACGGTAGCGTCCACCCGCCGCGCGGGCATCCACGCCTACCGGGCGTCCCGGACACCCCGCAGGGGCCGGGTCATTCGGCGGTGGGATCGACGGCGACGACCCCGCGACGCACCGCCCCGACCGCCTTGCCGGCGGTGCGGGCGAGTTCCGGATCGTCCGCGCAGGTGCGGATCTGGTCGAGCAGATCGATCAGCTGCCGGCACCACCGCACGAAATCTCCGGGTGAAAGTTCCTTGCCGGCGGCCTCCGCAGCGACGAGCGCCTCGGTCAGCGACGCGGTCGACGCCCAGGTGTAGGCGGCGGTGACGAAACCCAGATCCGGTTCGCGGGTCGGGGGCAGCCGGTGCCGGATCTCGTCGGCCCGCAAGCCGTCGCAGATCCGGGTGGTCTCGGCCAGCGCGTGCCGGATCGAGCCGGTCGGCCCGACGACGGTGACCGGTTCGTCGGTGCGCGACTCGTAGATCACCGCCGAGGCGACCGCCGCGAGTTCGGCGGCGGACAGTCCCGCCCAGGCACGGCGACGCACGCATTCGGCGACCAGCAGATCCGATTCGGTGTAGATGCGGGCGAGCCGCTCCCCCGCCTCGGTGGTCGCCGGATCGTCACCCTCGGTGAGATAGCCGCGTTCGGTGAGCAGCGCGACGATCCGCTCGAAGGTGCGCGCCAGCGAATCCGTCGCCGCGGCGGCCTTGCGGCGCTGCTGCTGGGTTTCGCGCAGCAACCGGTGGTAGCGCTCCCCGGCACGCGCCAGCGAGTCCAGATCGGGGTGCTTGCGGGCCGGATGGTGCTTGAGTTCGCGGCGCAACGCGTCGATCTCGCGGGTGTCGCCCTTGGACGTGCTGCGCTTGGGACGGCGCGGCGGCACGAGGCCCTTCGACCGCAACGCCGACGCGATGTCGCGGCGCCCACGGCCGGTGCGGTGATCGACGTGCCGCGGCAGCCGCAGCGTGCCCAGCACCGTCGCCGGGGTCGGGAAGTCCCCGGCGGAGAGGCGACCGGACCACGCGTCGGCGGTGACGACCTGCGGCCGCGGATCGCCGGCGTCGGTGTCCGGCAGCACCACCACGGCCAGGCCGGTGTGTTTACCGGCGGGCACGGCGATGATGTCACCGCGCCGCAGGGTCACCAGCGACGCCACCGCCGCGGCCCGGCGATCCTGCTTGCCGCGCCGCTCGTGGGCGCGTTCGGCGTCGGTCAGCTCGGCGCGCAACCGCAGATAGTCGAGGATCTCGCTGCCCTCACCGCCGAGCTGGTCGCGCAGCTGTGCGAGGGTGGCCTCGTTGCGGTCGATGCCGCGTTTGAGACCGACCACCGACTTGTCGGCCTGGAACTGGGCGAAAGACATCTCCAGCAGCGCCCGCGACCGCTCCACCCCGACGGCGTCGATGAGGTTGACCGCCATGTTGTAGGACGGGCGGAACGAGCTGCGCAGCGGGAAGGTGCGGGTGGAGGCGAGCCCGGCGACCGCCGCCGGTTCGATGCCCGGCTGCCACAGCACCACCGCGTGGCCCTCGACGTCGATGCCGCGCCGCCCGGCCCGGCCGGTCAGCTGCGTGTACTCGCCGGGGGTCAGCTCGGCGTGGGTGTCGCCGTTGAACTTGACGAGCTTTTCGAGCACCACGGTGCGGGCCGGCATGTTGATGCCCAGCGCGAGGGTCTCGGTGGCGAACACCGCCCGCACCAGCCCCCGCACGAACAGTTCTTCGACGGTGTGCCGGAAAGCCGGCAACATCCCGGCGTGGTGGGCGGCGATGCCGCGTTCGAGGGCGGTGCGCCACGACGCGTAGCCGAGGACCTCGAGGTCGCCGCGCGGCAGATCCCGGGTGTGCTCGTCGACGATCCGGCGGATCTCGGCGGCTTCGGTCTCGTCGGTCAGGTGCAGACCCGAGCGCAGGCACTGCTGCACCGCGGCGTCGCAACCGGCGCGGCTGAACACGAAGGTAATCGCCGGCAACAGACCGTCGCGGTCGAGACGGACGATGACCTCCGGGCGCGGCGGCGGCCGGAAGCGGGGGCCGCGTTCACCCCAGCGGTCCATCCCGGACAGACTCTGCCGTTGCCGCACCGCCGACGCCAGCTCCGGGTTGACGACGATGTCGCGGCGCCGCCGGGTCGGGGCGGTGTCGGTGTCGGCGCGGCGGTCGAACAGGTCGTAGATACGGGAGCCGAGCATCATGTGCTGGTGCAGCGGGATGGGCCGCACCTCGTCGACGACGACGGTGGTGTCGCCGCGCACCGTGGTCATCCAGTCGCCGAACTCCTCGGCGTTCGACACGGTCGCCGACAGCGACGCCAGCCGCACGTCCTCGGGCAGGTGCAGGATCACCTCTTCCCACACGGCGCCGCGGAACCGGTCGGCGAGGAAGTGCACTTCGTCCATCACCACGTGGGTGAGCCCGATCAGGGCGGTGGACGACGCGTAGATCATGTTGCGCAGCACCTCGGTGGTCATCACCACCACCGGCGCATCGGAGTTGATGGACTGGTCGCCGGTGAGCAGACCCACCGAGTCCCGGCCGTGCCGGGCACACAGATCGGCGTACTTCTGGTTGCTCAGCGCCTTGATCGGGGTGGTGTAGAAGCACTTGGAACCGCCCTGCAGCGCCAGATACACCGCGAACTCGCCGACGACGGTCTTGCCGGCGCCGGTGGGGGCGCACACCAGCACCGAATGCCCACCCTCGAGGGCGCGGCACGCCTCGATCTGGAACGGATCGAGCGGGAACCCGAGGCCGGTGGCGAACTCCGCGAGCTGCGGGGTGGGGACGAGCGGCGCGGTGCCGGTCTCGTCGTTACCGGCAGGGCCGGGAGTGGGGTCGCCGGTCACAGGGTGTCGGAGTAGTCGGTGCGGGCCGGATCGGTCCGTACGGTGTCGGTGGGCGCCGTCGGCGCTGCCGGCTCCACCGGGCTCGGGGCCGGGATCGTCGAACCCTCGTCGTCGTCGAGATCGGCCCAGCCCTCGGCGCGGGCCTTGCGGGCGCGGCGCCGGTCGGTCAGCCGGGCGATCTGGATGGCGAACTCCACGAGCAGCGTGAGCGCCAACGCCAGGGCGAGCATGGAGAACGGATCCTGGCCGGGGGTGGCGATGGCGGCGAAGACGAACACCGCCATGATCAGCCCGCGCCGCCACGCCTTGAGCTTGGCGTAGGGCAGCACCCCGACGCCGTTGAGCGCGACGATCACCAGCGGGATCTCGAAGGACACCCCGAAGATCACCAGCAGGTTGATGAGGAACCCGAAGTATTCGGCGCCCGAAAGGGCGGTGACCTGCACGTCGTTGCCGACGGACAGCAGGAACGACAACGCGTGGGAGATCACCAGATAGGCCAGTACCGCGCCGGTGACGAACAGCGCCGCCCCGCAGGTGACGAAGCCGATCGCGTAGCGGCGTTCCTTGCGGTACAGGCCGGGGGTGACGAACGCCCACAGCTGGTACAGCCAGATCGGGCACGCCATGACGATGCCGGCGGTCGCGGCGACCTTCAGGCGCAGCATGAACTGCTCGAACGGTCCGGTGGCGAGCAGTCGGCACGAGCCGTCGTTGCTCAGGTCGGCGCGGGCCGAGGCGGGTAGGTCGCAGTAGGGGCCGCGCAGGATCTCCCCGAGGCTGTCGAGGCCGAACAGGCTGCGGCTGTACCAGACGAAGCCGAGGATGGTGGTGAGCACGATCGCAGCGAGAGCGATCAGCAGACGCGTGCGCAATTCGTACAGGTGCTCGACCAGCGACATGGTGCCGTCGGGATTGGTCTTGCGCCGGCTTCGGCGCGGATCGAACGGGATGCGCACGGTGCGGTTCTCAGCTCCTGTCGAGACCACCGGCGTGCGGGCGTGCCGGGGTCAGCGGAACGCCGGGACACCCGTGGTGGGCGCCCCGGCAGGATGAACGTCGGTCAGGCAGACCGCGGTTCGGTGTGCGTGTTCGGCGCGGCGGGATCGGCTGTCGGCTGCGCGGCCGGCAACGGATTCGGCGCCGGCTGCGGCGTGGACGCCCGGGCGTCGTCGTTCTGCATCTCCTTGACCTCGCTCTTGAAGATCCGGAGCGAACGACCGAGACCGCGCGCGGCGTCGGGCAGCTTCTTCGAACCGAAGAGAATCACGACCACCAGCGCCACGATGGCCCAGTGCCAGGGGCTCATTGCACCCATTTACAACAACCTCCACTGATCGGCTCCGATCGATGCTACCGGACCTCGAGCACACACCGAGGCTTCGCGCCGGTGTATCCACCCACAATTCGCGGAGGGTTCACACAGATGTTTCACAACGCGACCGTCACGGTGTCGGACCCGCACCGCGGGTCGCGTTCTCCCCGTCGAGCTCGGCATAGGCCGCCAGCGCCGCCTCGGCCCGCGCCCGCACCGCCGCCCGCAACTCCGGTGGGTCGAGCACCTGCACCCCGGCGCCGAGACCGACGAGCAGCCGCGCCATCCACCCCGGCGACGCGTACCGCATCGACGCCTCGCACCTGCCGTCGGAAAGCACCTGCACGTCGGTGAGCGGGTAGTAGTCGAGCAGCCAGGTATACGACGGGGCGATGCGCAACCGCGCGGCGGGCAGCGACGGGTCGCCCTCGAACAGTTCGAGGTGCTCGTCGTCGGTGATCGCCCGGTGTGGCGGTCGCGTCGGCTCGTCGAGCACGGTGGCGGCGTCGATGCGGTCGAAGCGGAACAGCCGCACTCCTTCGGCGCTGCGGCACCACGCCTGCAGGTAGGCGTGTTCGTCGATGATGACGATGCGGATCGGGTCGACGTCGCGTTCGGAGACGGTGTCGCGGGAAGCCGAATAGTAGGTCAGGTGCACGGCGCGCCCGTCGCGCACCGCGGCCCGCACCTGTCCGGCGGCGTCGGAGTCCCCGGCTGCCTCCGGATCAGGCTCGGCAGTCGCCGCGGTGGCGGTGTCGGTGGTGGCGGTGTCGGCGGGCAGCGCGGCGGTCCCGGCGGCCACCTCGATCTTCGCGATCGCCGACTGCGCCGCGGACGGGTCGACGACGCCGGGCATCTCCTGCAGCGACCGCAGCGCCACGAGCAGCGCGGTGGCCTCGGTGGAGGTCAGCCGCAGGGGTCGTTCGATGCCCGCGGTGAAGGTCACCACGATGCTGTCCTCGGAGAACGACAGGTCGATCAGATCACCGGGTCCGTAGCCGGGCAGGCCGCACACCCACAGCTGGTTCAGATCGTCCATCACCTGCTTGGGCGTGACCCCGAGATCGCGGGCAGCCTCGGCCGCGCTGATCCCCGGGTGCGCCAGGAAGTAGGGCACGAGATTGAGCAGTCGTCCCAGTCGCGCCGACAGTCGTGTGCTCATCGCTCCTCCTCCCCCGCATCCGTGACCGCCTGTTCGAGGATGCGGTGCACCTCGGCCCGCAACTCCGGTGGGTCGAGCACCAACGCGTCCGCGCCCTGCCCGGCGACGATCCGGGCGATCCATTCCCACGAGCGCACCGGCACCTCGAGTTCCACCCCGTCGCGGTCTCCGATCCGCCGTGCCGCGCCGGTCCGTCCGAGCCGGCGTAGCTCCCACGCGCGTCCGTCCGCCACCCACAGGCGTGCCGATCCGCTGACCTCCGCCGGGGAGGTCGCGGCGAGCACCCGCCCCCGCAGATCCACGCCCCCCGGGATCTGCACCGCCCCCTCTGGGCCGATCGCGGTGATCTCGTCGCCGATGCGCGAGAGCCGGAAGGTGCGCACGGCGTCGCGATCGCGGTCGTGGCCGACGAGATACCAGCGGCCGTGCACGGTGACCACACCCCACGGTTCGACGGTGCGCGTCGACCACGGCTCGGTGGGGGAACTGCGGTGGGTGAACCGCACCGCGCGGCGCGCGTCGATCGCGGCGAGCAACGCCGTCAACGCGGGTTCGGAACCGCGGGCGCGCGGCGGCAGCGGCGCGACGACCTCCCCGCCGTCGGAGTCGACACGGATCCCGGCGGCGCGCAGCTTGAGCACCGCGCCCTGCGCGGCGGCGGTCAGCTCCGGCGATTCCCACAGCGCGGCGGCGACAGCCACGGCGGCGGTCTCCTCGCGGGTGAGGTCGATCTCGGGCAGTTCGTAGGCGTCGCGGTTGATGCGGTAGCCCTCCACCGTCGACGACCGGGACGGCCGGCCCGTCTCGAGGGGCACCCCGAGATCGCGCAGTTCGTTCTTGTCCCGCTCGAACATGCGGCTGAACGCCTCGTCGCTCGCGCATTCGGAGTAGCCGGCCACCGAGGCCCGGATCTTCTCCGCGGTCACGAACTGTCGGGTGGACAGCAGCGCGATGACCAGGTTCACCAGCCGTTCGACTTTCGAGATCGCCACGCGCCAACCCTAGTGCCCGCGCGCCGCCGGCACCGCATCACCGTCCATCGGAGCGGACCGTACGGTCCGCTCCGATGGACGGCGGTACTCACATGGAGGCGATGAGCCGTTCGACGCGTTCGTCCACGGACCGGAACGGGTCCTTGCACAACACGGTGCGCTGCGCCTGGTCGTTGAGCTTCAGATGCACCCAGTCGACGGTGAAATCGCGGCCCGCGGCCTGCGCGGCGGCGATGAAATCACCGCGCAGCTTCGCGCGGGTGGTCTGCGGCGGGGTGTTCACCGCGGCGTCGACGGACTCGTCGTCGGTCACCCGCGCCGCCAGTCCCTTGCGTTGCAGCAGGTCGAACACACCGCGTCCGCGTTTGATGTCGTGATAGGCCAGGTCGAGCTGGGCGATCTTCGGGTCGGACAGCTCCATGTTGTAGCGGTCCTGGTAGCGCTGGAACAGCTTGCGCTTGATCACCCAGTCGATCTCGGTGTCGACCTTCGCGAAGTCCTGCGATTCGACGGCGTCGAGGACGCGGCCCCACAGGTCCACCACCTGCGCGACGTGCGGGTCGGGTTCGCGCTGGTGCAGATATTCCACCGCCCGCGCGTGGTATTCGCGCTGGATGTCCAGGGCGCTGGCCTGCCGGCCGCCGGCCAGGCGCACCGGGCGCCGGCCCGTCAGGTCGTGGGAGACCTCGCGGATGGCGCGGATCGGGTTGTCGAGCGCGAAGTCCCGGAACGGCACCCCGGCCTCGATCATCTCGAGCACCAGCGCCGCCGACCCCACCTTGAGCATGGTGGTGGTCTCGGACATGTTCGAGTCCCCGACGATCACGTGCAGGCGCCGGTACTTCTCGGCGTCGGCGTGCGGCTCGTCGCGGGTGTTGATGATCGGCCGCGACCGGGTGGTCGCCGACGAGACGCCCTCCCAGATGTGCTCGGCGCGTTGCGACAGGCAGAAGGTGGCGGCTTTGGGGGTCTGCAGCACCTTCCCGGCGCCGCAGATCAGCTGGCGGGTCACCAGGAAGGGCAGCAGCACATCGGAGATGCGGGAGAACTCGCCGACGCGGGCGACGAGATAGTTCTCGTGGCAGCCGTAGGAGTTGCCCGCAGAGTCGGTGTTGTTCTTGAACAGGAAGATGTCGCCGCCGATGCCTTCCTCGGCCAGACGCTGCTCGGCGTCGATGAGCAGTTCCTCGAGGACCCGCTCACCGGCATGGTCGTGCTCGACGAGCTGGAGCAGGTCGTCGCACTCGGCGGTGGCGTACTCGGGGTGCGAGCCGACATCGAGATACAGTCGCGCCCCGTTCCGCAGGAAGACGTTCGAACTGCGCCCCCAGGACACCACCCGGCGGAACAGATAGCGGGCCACCTCGTCGGGGCTCAACCGACGATGCCCGTGGAAGGTACACGTGACGCCGAACTCCGTCTCGATACCCATGATTCGTCGCTGCACACTTCGACAGTACCGCGCGAACCCGACCCCCATGGGTCGCAACGACCTCTACGGTCGAGGTGTGATCGTTCCCGAGCGTTACCGCACCGCCGACCGGGCCCTGTTCGAGCGCTCCGGGGCGCTGCGCGCGTCCCCCGCCGACCCGCTGCTGCGCGATCTCGGACGCGCCGCCAACCACAGTGTGCTGTGGGTGGCGTGCGCCGCGGTGTGCGCCACCGCCGGCGGTCACGCCCGCCGCGGGGCGGTGCGGGGTCTGCTGTCGGTAGCCGGGGCCAGTGCCTTGACCAACGGGCTGCTCAAACCGCTGTTGCCGCGCCGCCGGCCCCCGGCGCGCACCGACCCGAAGTTTCGGCGCCGCACGGTGCCGATCCCCCGCTCGTCGTCGTTCCCGTCCGGGCACGCCGCGTCGGCGGCGGCGTTCGCGACCGGGGTGGTGCTCGAATCCCCTGCGGCTGGGGTGGTTCTGGCGCCGCTGGCCGCGGCGGTGGCCTATTCGCGGGTGCACACCGGCGTGCACTGGCCCGGCGACGTCGTCGTCGGCGCCGCGGTCGGGGCGACGGTGGCGTGGTCGACGCGCCGCTGGTGGGCGGTGCGCAGCCGCGAACCGGCGACCGTGCAGGTCGCGGCGGCCGCGCCCGCCCTGCCCGGCGGCGACGGAATGCTGCTGGTGGTCAACCGCGATGCCGGGACCGCCGAGGAGATCGCCGCGCGGGTCACCGCCGCGCTGCCGAGGGTGCGTCGCGTCGATCTGGATCCCGACGGTGATCCGGCGGAGCAGTCGGAACGTCTGCTGACCGAATATCGGCCGCAGGCGGTGGGGGTGTGCGGCGGGGACGGCACCGTCGCGGCGGTGCTCGACGTCGCCGTCGACGCGCGGCTGCCGGTGGCGGTCTTCCCCGGCGGCACCCTCAACCATTTCGCGCTCGATCTCGGCGTGGTGGACCTCGACGAGACGGTGCGGGCGGTCACCGCCGGGCAGGCGGTGGCCGTCGGGCTCGGGCAGGTCACGGTGACCGAGCCGGACGGGCGCACGGTGCGGCGGTTCGTCAACACCGCCAGCCTCGGTGGCTATCCGGATGCGGTGCGGTTGCGGCAGCACTGGGAACCGCGGATCGGCAAGTGGCCGGCGGCGGGGTTGGCGATGCTCGCGGTGCTGCGCACGGCGAGCCCGATGCCGGTCCGCATCGACGGGGCGGGGCGGGCGGTGTGGTTGCTGTTCGTCGGCAACGGCCGCTACACCCCGGCAGATCAGGTGCCGATGTCCCGGGCGCATCTGGATCCGGGCACCCTCGACGTGCGGTATCTACCCGCGGAGAGTCGGTTCTCGCGGCTGCGTCTGCTCCTCGCTGCGGCGACCGGCACCCTCGGCGCGTCACCGATGTATCGGCAGCGGCACATCCCGGGCCTGGCGGTGGAGGTCATCGGGGATCCGGTGGCGTTGGCCACCGACGGGGAGGTCCTCGCCGACGGCACCGGTTTCGACTTCGAGGTGGTGCCGTCGGCGTTGACGGTCTATCGGCTCGCGGTGGATCAGCCCGCGTCGGGACCGGACTCGGTCTCCGAGCCGGTCGCGGTGTCGGACCCCGATTCGGGGGCCGGATCGGCGGGCGTCTCCGACGGCGCCGCCTGAGCGGACCCGGTGCTGGGCAGCAGCGCGTCGAGCGCCGCCCCCGAGATACGCCGGAAGGCGCGGCGCGGCCGCTGCTTCTCGAGCACCGCGACCTCGAGTTCCCCGCGGCCGAGCACCCGCGGCGCCGCATCGGCGGTGGCGGGCTGCTGCAGCGCGGTCACCGCCACAGCGACCGCCTCGTCGAGCGGCAACCCCGGCTTGTACGACGAGCGCAGCGCGGTGACGATCGGTTCGGTGTTGCCGCCCATCACCACGAACTGCGGTTCGTCGACGATCGACCCGTCGTAGGTGATGCGGTACAGCTGCGGGCCGTCCTCGGTATCGGCGCGCCCGACCTCCGCGACGCAGATCTCCACCTCGTACGGCTTGGGCTGCTCGGTGAAGATCGTGCCGAGGGTCTGCGCGTAGGCGTTCGCCAGCGCCCGCCCGGTCACGTCCCGCCGGTCGTAGGAGTAGCCGCGCATGTCGGCGTGCATGATCCCGGCGCGCCGCAGATTCTCGAACTCGTTGTACTTGCCGACGGCCGCGAAACCGACCCGGTCGTACAGTTCGCTGATCTTGTGCAGCGCCTTCGACGGATTCTCCGCCACCAGCAGCACACCGCCGGCGTAGGTCAACGCGATCACCGACCGGCCGCGGGCGATGCCCTTACGGGCCAGCTCCGAGCGATCGCGCATGATCTGCTCGGCGGACGCATAGTACGGAAGTGTCACCGGGCATCTCCTGCGGTGCGGTCGGCCACGATGGTGCGGGCCAGCTCGGACAGGGTTTCCTCCGCGACGGCCACGGCCCCGGCCGCGGTGATCACCACCGCCGTCGGGTAGATCCCGCGGGTGGTGTCGGGACCACCGGTGGCGGTGTCATCGTCGGCCGCGTCGTACAGCGCCTCGACGGCGCTGCGCAGCGCGCTCTGCTCGTCGGCATCGGCGCGGTAGAGCTTCTTGAGCGACGAGCGGGCGAACAACGATCCGGAGCCGACCGCGTGGTAGCCGGCGCGTTCCTCGTAGCGGCCCCCGACCACGTCGTAGGACACGATCCGCCCGGCGCGGTGCGCATCGGACGCGTCGAGGTCGAAACCGACCAGCAACGGCACCACGGCCAAGCCCTGCATGGCCGCACCGAGATTGCCGCGCACCATCGACGAGAGCCGATTGGCCTTGCCGTCGAAGGTCAGCGGCACACCTTCGATCTTCTCGTAGTGCTCGAGTTCGACCGCGAACAGTCGCACGAGCTCGATCGCCAGACCCGCGGTGCCGGCGATGCCGGCCGCCGAATAGTTGTCGGTGATGAACACCTTGTCGACATCGCGGGAGGCGATCAGGTTACCCATGGTCGCGCGCCGGTCGCCGGCGATGAGCACACCCCCGTCGAAGGTCAGCGCCACGATGGTGGTGCCGTGCGGGGCGAGGTCCACGTGGTCACCTCGTTCGAATCGGAACCGGTTCTCCGGCAGCATCTCCGGGGCGTGCATCCGCAGGTGGTCGGAGAACGACGACAAGGGCGACGCGAGGTGCAGCTTCGGCTGCACCTCGCGGTAGGGAAGAGAGGATCGTTCGGCTGTCACTGGCCACCTTTCTGCACATATGCCCGCACGAAGTCCTCTGCGTTCTCCTCGAGCACGTCGTCGATCTCGTCGAGAAGATCGTCGGTGTCCGAGGCGAGCTTCTCGCGACGCTCCTGACCGGCACCGCCGTCACCGACGACCTCGTCGTCGTCTCCGCCGCCACCGCGTGTGGTCTGCTCCTGTGCCATAGCCGCCGACCTCCTCCTGTACTCGGCGCGGAACCGTCACCGGTCGACGATCGGTGTGGTCACCGCTGCTTCGAACTCCTACCCTACCCAGCGAACCGGTCCACCGGTGGCGACACGCGTACTCGCGGCCTGTGATCCGGCCACCGCCCTCCGCCGGGAGGGGTGGTCAGTGAGTGAGCTGATCGACCAGTTCCGCCGCCGACTGCGCCGTCTCGAGCAGCTCCCCGACATGCGCGCGGCTGCCACGCAGCGGCTCGAGCGTCGGGATGCGCACCAACGATTCGCGACCGAGATCGAAGATCACCGAATCCCAGCTCGCCGCCGCGATATCGGCACCGAAACGGCGCAGGCACTCACCGCGGAAGTAGGCGCGGGTGTCCGACGGCGGGGTGTGCACCGCATCGAGGACCTGCTGCTCGGACACCAGCCGCTGCATCGACCCGCGGGCCACGAGGCGGTTGTACAGGCCCTTGTCCAGGCGCACATCCGAGTACTGCAGGTCGACCATGTGCAGGCGCGGCGCCGACCAGGACAGTCCCTCGCGGTTGCGGAAGCCCTCGAGCAGCCGCAGCTTCGCGGGCCAGTCCAGCAGGTCGGCGCATTCCATCGGGTCGCGTTCGAGCAGATCGAGCACCATCGCCCACTTGTCGAGGATGTCGAGGATCCGCTTGTCCTCGGTGCCATCGTGGAACTTCGCGACCCGCTCGTGGTAGATCCGCTGCAGCGCCAGACCTGTCAGCTCCCGGCCGTCGGCGAGCGCGACGGTCTTGCGCAGCGACGGGTCGTGGCTGATGTGGTGCACCGCGGTGACCGGGCGGGCGAGCTGCAGATCCGACAGGTCGATGCCGGCCTCGATCAGGTCGAGCACGAGCGCGGTGGTGCCGACCTTGAGGTAGGTGGACATCTCCGCCAGATTCGCATCGCCGATGATCACGTGCAGGCGCCGGTACTTGTCGGCGTCGGCGTGCGGCTCGTCGCGGGTGTTGATGATGCCGCGCTTGAGGGTGGTCTCGAGACCGACCTCGACCTCGATGTAGTCGGCGCGCTGCGAGAGCTGGAAACCGGGCTCGTCACCGGACTGGCCGATCCCGACCCGGCCGGAGCCGGTGATGACCTGCCGGGAGACGAAGAACGGGGTCAGGCCCGCGACCACCGCGGAGAACGGGGTCTCCCGGTCCATCAGGTAGTTCTCGTGGGTGCCGTAGGAGGCGCCCTTGCCGTCGACATTGTTCTTGTACAGCTGCAGTCGCGGCGCGCCGGGCACACTCGACGCGTGCCGGGCGGCGGCCTCCATCACCCGTTCCCCGGCCTTGTCCCAGATCACCGCGTCGAGGGGGTCGGCGACCTCCGGGGCGGAGTATTCGGGGTGGGCGTGGTCGACGTACAGGCGCGCCCCGTTGGTGAGGATCATGTTCGCGGCACCGACCTCGTCGGCGTCGATGACCGGGGCCGGGCCGTTGAACCGCCCCAGATCGAAGCCCCGCGCGTCGCGCAGGGGCGATTCGACCTCGTAGTCCCAGCGGGTGCGGCGGGCGCGCGGCACCCCTTCGGCGGCCGCGTAGGCCAGCACCGCCTGCGTGGAGGTCAGGATCGGGTTCGCCGATGGCTCGTTGGGTGAGGAGATCCCGTACTCGACCTCGATACCGATGATCCGCTGCATGCCCTCGAGCCTAGGCGATCCGGACGCTCACGGTCGTGACCAGCCCCGCCACCGGTCAGCGGTGCGGCTGCGGGGTGCAGTCCAGATAGCCGTGCGGCCCGATCGCCTGCAGCGCCACCCGCACCGGCAGCGGCGCCCAGCTCGCCTGCGGATCGGTCCCGAGTCGCGGGTCGCGCACCGGGATCGCCCTGCCCCGGGTGTGCACCACCGCCTCGCCGGAGGCGCACACGTTGCGCACCCAATCGGTGTCGGCGCCGTAGGTCAACGCGATCCGCAGATCGTCACCGACGGTGAACAGCAGCACCGGGGTGCGGAACACCCGGCCCGAGCGGCGCCCGCGATGCTCGACCACCGCGGTGCCCGGCAGCAGCTGCGCGAACGGGGTGGTGACCCGGTTGGTGACGATCTTGTCGAACCGGGCCAGGGTGGGCGGAAACGGCACGGTCGGTCCTCCCCCTGGATAGGCCGCGACGGCCGGACCTTCCGGAGGAGGGAAGGCCCGGCCGTCGCGGATCGATTGTCGCGGGTCGATTCCTACAGGTACTGGCCGGTGTTCGACTCGGTGTCGATCGCGCGGCTCGCGCTGGCGTTCTTGCCGGTGACCAGGGTGCGGATGTACACGATCCGCTCGCCCTTCTTCCCCGAGATCCGGGCCCAGTCGTCCGGATTCGTGGTGTTGGGCAGGTCCTCGTTCTCGGCGAACTCGTCGACGATCGAATCGAGCAGGTGCTGCACCCGCAGACCGGGCGCCCCGGTCTCGAGCACCGACTTGATCGCATACTTCTTCGCCCGGTCGACGATGTTCTGGATCATCGCGCCGGAGTTGAAGTCCTTGAAGTACAGGACCTCCTTGTCGCCGTTGGCGTAGGTGACCTCGAGGAAACGGTTGTCCTCGGACTCGGCGTACATCCGCTCGACGACCCGCTCGATCATCGCCCGCACGCACGCGACCCGATCGCCGCCGAACTCGGCGAGATCGTCGGCGTGCACCGGCAGGCTCTCGGTCAGGTACTTCGAGAAGATGTCCTGCGCGGCCTCCGCGTCCGGACGCTCGATCTTGATCTTCACGTCGAGGCGGCCGGGCCGCAGGATCGCCGGGTCGATCATGTCCTCACGGTTCGACGCGCCGATGACGATGACGTTCTCGAGCCCTTCGACACCGTCGATCTCGGCGAGCAGCTGCGGCACCACCGTGGTCTCCACATCGGAGGACACACCGGAACCGCGGGTGCGGAAGATCGAATCCATCTCGTCGAAGAACACGATCACCGGGGTGCCCTCGGACGCCTTCTCCCGGGCCCGCTGGAAGATCAACCGGATGTGCCGTTCGGTCTCACCGACGAACTTGTTCAGCAGCTCCGGGCCCTTGATGTTCAGGAAGAACGACTTCGCTTCCTTCGAATCGTCCCCGCGGGCCTCGGCGATCTTCTTCGCCAGCGAGTTCGCGACCGCCTTCGCGATCAGGGTCTTACCGCAACCGGGCGGGCCGTACAGCAGCACACCCTTCGGCGGGCGCAGCGAGTACTCGCGGAACAGGTCCTTGTGCAGGAAGGGCAGCTCCACCGCGTCGCGGATCTGCTCGATCTGCCGGCCCAGACCGCCGATGTCGCTGTAGCCGACGTCCGGGACCTCCTCGAGCACGAGATCCTCGACCTCGGCCTTGGGGATCCGTTCGAAGGCGTAGCCGGCCTTGCTGTCGACCAGCAACGAATCACCGGGGCGCAGCGTGAACGAGTTCTCGTCGTCGACGAGCAGATCGGTCTTGTCGTCGGTGGCGGCCGCGGCGAGCGGGGCGGCCAGCCACACGATGCGTTCCTCGTCGGCGTGCCCGACCACCAGCGCGCGGGTGCCGTCGTCGAGCACCTCCCGCAGGGTGGTGATCTCGCCGACGCGTTCGAAACCACCGACCTCCACGACGGTCAACGCCTCGTTCAGCCGCACCGTCTGACCGGGCCGGAAGGTGTCGAGTTCGAGATTCGGGGACACCGCGACCCGCATCTTGCGGCCCGAGGTGAACACGTCGACGGTCTGATCGTCGAACGTCTCGAGCAGCACCCCGTAGCCGCTCGGCGGCTGGGCCAGCCGGTCGACCTCCTCGCGCAGCGTGATCAGCTGCTGGCGCGCATCCTTGAGGGTCTCGAGCAGTTTGCCGTTGCGGACCGTGAGGGACTCGAGCCGGGCTTCGAGGTCGCGTACCTGATCGGACGGTTCGCCGAGCCGACGACGCAAGGTCGCCACCTCTGCGCGCAACTCTTCGATTTCGCGTGCCGCCGCAACCGCATCCGGCTTCTCTGACGAGCTCATAGCGACTCCCTCCACTGTCGGTCATTCCACGCTACCGGGACATCGCCCCACATGGGGGAGGACACGAAACAGTCGTGTTCCGAACATGTGTCGCGTGTGGGGCGCGCCATGGCGCCGCACCTCCGGCACGCTGTTAGGCTCCCCTAAATATCGTGCGTCGACCGTTTCTCTCGAAAGGTACTCCTCCGTGACCCCACGTCCAGTTCGCACACTCTGCGCCGCCACCGCGATCGCCGCCCTCACCGCCCTGACCGGCTGCAGCTCCGACGACGCCGGCGACGACACCGCTGCCACGACCAGCGCCACGACGACCACCAGCACCACCGTGACCGCCGCGGTCACCGTCGAGCAACTGCAGGAACAGATCGACGTGTTCTTCGACCCGGCCGCCACCACCGAGGACCGTGCCGCGGTCGTGGAGAACGGCGCCGCGCGCACCGCCGTGCTCGATCAGTTCACCGGTGTGCTCGCCGGCTACCCGCTCACCGGCACCGTCGGCGAGATCACCACGGTCGACGCCGACACCGTCACCGCGACCACCGAGGTCGCCGGCCCGCACGGCGGCGCCCCGATGCCGCTGACCTTCGAGCAGATCGACGGCACCTGGGTCATCGCCGACGAGAGCGCCTGCTCGATCCTGGCCGCGGGCACGCTCAGCTGCGAATAACCCCTGCGGGTCGGCGTCGGCTCAGCCCTTGCTGGGCCGGCGCTGCGGCTTCGGGGTCTCCACCCCGTCCTGCAGGCGCCGGGCACTGACCAGGAACGCCGTGTGCCCCTGCATCCGATGCTCCGGCCGCACCGCCAGCCCCACCACGTGCCAGCCGCGCACCATCGACTCCCACGAACGCGGCTCGGTCCAGCAGGTCTGCTCCCGCATCGCCTCGACCACCCGCGACAGCTGCGTCGTCGTCGCCACATAGACGATGAGCACCCCGCCGGGCACCAGCGCCTTCTTCACCGTCTCGAGCACATCCCAGGGGGCGAGCATGTCCAGCACCACCCGGTCGACGCGGCCGTACTTCTCGACGTCGTAGTCCGCCAGATCCCCGAGCACCGTCGTCCAGTTCGCCGGGCGCTGCCCGAAGAAGGTGTCGACATTGCGCTCGGCGTATTCGAGATGGTCCTCGCGCACCTCGTAGGAGATCACCCGGCCGCTCTCGCCGACGGCGCGCAGCAGCGAACACGTCAGCGCGCCGGAACCGGCGCCGGCCTCGAGCACCGTCGCGCCGGGAAAGATGTCGCCCTCCTGCACGATCTGCGCAGCGTCCTTCGGGTAGATCACCTGCGCACCGCGCGGCATCGACATCACATAGTCGACGAGCAGCGGACGCAACGCCAGATAGGGGGTGCCGTTGGTGGAGGTGACCACCACACCCTCGTCGGTGCCGATCAGATCGTCGTGCAGGATCCCGCCGCGATGGGTGTGGAACTCCTTGCCCGGTTCGAGCACCACGGTGTACTTGCGGCCCTTGGCGTCGGTCAACTGCACCCGGTCCCCCACCTGGAAGGGTCCGCTGCGCCCGAGTCCGCCTACCGCCATCGCCGTGTCCACCTTCGTTCCAGCCCCGCACCCGGGATCGGGCACGCGGGTCCGGCACCGTGTCGGACCCGCGTCCTAGCCTGCCAGGTGTGACCACAGCTGCGCCCACACCCCCCACCGACACGACGCGGCCGGTCGCCCTGTCCCCCTCCCGGGCCGCCGACTTCACCCGCTGCCCGCTGCTCTACCGCTTCAAGGCCGTCGACCGGCTCACCGCACCCCCGACCCGCGCCCAGGCACGCGGCACCGTCGTGCACGCCGCCCTCGAAGCGTTGTTCGGCCTCGACGGACCGGCCCGCACCGCCACCGCCGCGCAGACCCTGCTGCCCGACGCCCTGGCCCGGGTCCTCGCCGCCACCCCCGATCTGGGCGTGGACACCGACGACGCGGGGTTCCTCGCCGAGGCCGCCGCGCTGCTGGACACCTACTTCACCGTCGAGGACCCCACCGCGGTCACCGCCGACGGCTGCGAACTGCGGGTGGAGACCACCCTCGACGGCGACGTCCCGCTGCGCGGCATCATCGACCGCCTCGATGTCGACGCCACCGGTGCGGTGCATGTCGTCGACTACAAGACCGGCCGCGCCCCGTCCCCGCGCGGCGAGCGGGCGGCGCTGTTCCAGCTGAAGTTCTACGCGCTGATCGTGTGGCGGCAACGCGGCATCGTCCCGGCCTCGCTGCGGCTGCTGTATCTCGGCGACGGTCAGGTGCTGCACTACCGGCCCGACACCGAGGAACTGCGCCGCTTCGAACGGATCGTGCGGGCGATGTGGGCGACGATCCGGCAGTTGCGCGCCAGCGGCGACTTCCGCCCCAATCCCGGTCCCGGCTGCCGGTGGTGCGATCATCGGGCATTGTGCCCGGCGTTCGGCGGTACCCCACCGCCGTATCCCGCCGACGGCGTTGCGACGCAATCGACACCGGGCGCGCCCCACCGCATCGAGCAGCAGGAGAATCCCGAGTGAGCGACGCCGCCTACTACGTGCCGGTCCCCCGGCCGACCACCCCCACCGGCCCGGTCGACGACGTCGAGATCGCGGTGTTCCGCCCCACCGAACACACCGTCAGCACCTGGGGACCGCACCTGCAGCACGGCGCCCCACCCTCGGCGCTGCTCGCCCGCGCCATCGACCGGCACCGGCCCCGCCCCGACACCCGCCTGAGCCGGCTCACCGTCGAACTGCTCGGCCCCGTCCCCCTCACCGACCTCGAGGTGCGCACCCACATCGAACGACCCGGTCGCCGCATCGAACTGGTCGTCGCCGAATTGTGGACCACCGCCCCCGACGGCACCGACCGCCCGGTGGCGCGCGGCACCGGCTGGCGCCTCGAAACCATCGACCTGCCGCAGGTCGCGCGGACCTCCGAAACCCCGCTGCCCGCCCCCGACCACTTCGAAGCCACCGCCCCGCACGTCTTCTGGAAGGGCGGCTACATCGACACCGTCGAATGGCGCATCATCGTCCCCTTCGGCGCTCCCGGCCTGTCGTCGGCGTGGGTGCGCAGCGAGATCGCCCTCGTGGAAGGCGAAACCCCCAGCGGGCTCGACCGGTTGATGAGCGTCGCCGACGTCGCCAACGGTGTCGGATCCAAACTCGACCCCCGCGAGTACACCTTCCTCAACACCGAACTGACCGTGCACCTGTTCCGCGCCCCCGAGTTCCGCGAACAGGACTGGGTGGGGATCGCCGCGGAGATGTCCGTCGGACCCGACGGGGTCGGCATGACCGCCGGTCTGCTCTACGACGAGACCGGCGCGCTCGGCCGCATCGCCCAGAACGTGCAGGTGCGGTCCCGCTGATCAGCGGGACCGCACCGGAAGATGGCGGGATCGGTGCGCGTCTATTCGGGGGCGCGCATCGCCCGGCACGAGCGGATGTTCGACGCGAGGATCGCGCGGGCACCGATCTCGGCGAGCCGGTCCATCACCGCGTTGTGGCCCTTGCGCGGCACCATCGCCCGCACCGCCACCGAATTCTCGTTCGCCAACGGCGAGATCGTCGGCGACTCGAGACCGGGCGTGACCTGCACGGCCTGCTCGAGCAGGTGCTTCGGGCAGTCGTAATCGATCATCACGTACTGCTGCGCGAAGACCACACCCTCGAGACGGGCGATCAGCTGGTTGCGGGCCCGATCCGAGCGATCCGAATCCTCCCGCTCGATCAGCACACCCTCCGAATCGCACAACGACTCGCCGAAGGCGACGAGATCGTGCTGCCGCAACGTCCGGCCCGAGCCGACCACATCGGCGATCGCGTCGGCGACCCCGAGCTGGATGGAGATCTCCACCGCACCGTCGAGCCGGATCACCTCGGCCTCGATGCCGCGGGCGGCGAGATCACGACGCACCAGATTCGCGTACGAGGTGGCGATGCGCAGACCCTGCAGATCCTCGACCGACCAGTCGCGGCCCTTCGGCGCGGCGTACCGGAAACGCGAGGACCCGAAGCCCAGCGACAACCGCTCGGTGACCGGAGCCCCCGAATCCATCGCCAGGTCGCGGCCGGTGATCCCCAGATCCAGCTCGCCGGAACCGACGTAGATCGCGATGTCCTTCGGCCGCAGGAAGAAGAACTCGACGTCGTTGACCGGGTCGATGACCGTCAGATCCCGCGAGTCGGTGCGCCGACGGTAGCCGGCCTCCTGCAGGATCTCGGCGGCGGACTCGGACAGCGAACCTTTGTTGGGGACTGCGACGCGCAGCATGACGGATTGGGTCCTTTCGAACGACGAGCAGAAGCGAGGAAGGGATCTACAGGGGGCACGGACGGCGGCACCGGCACAGCGGGCCACCGGCCGTCACAGATGCTTGTAGACGTCCTCGAGCTTCAGACCCCGCCCCACCATCAGCACCTGCACCCAGTACAGCAGCTGCGAAATCTCCTCGGACAGTTCCTCGTCGGACTGGTACTCGGCGGCGATCCACACCTCACCGGCCTCTTCGAGTACCTTCTTGCCCTGGAAATGCACGCCGGCGTCCAGGGCGGCGACGGTGCCGGAGCCCTCGGGGCGGGTCGCGGCGCGTTCGGACAGCTCGGCGAACAGGGAATCGAAGGTCTTCACAGGGGTCGATTGTTTCATGCCCCGCCACCGGCCCCACAGCCAGGACACCGACCCTCGCTCAGAACTCGAGTTCCCGCCCGCTGACGAACCGCCGCTCCACCTCGCTGATCGGATCGGTGAACTCCAGCGACCGCGCCAGCAACCGCAGCGGATCGGTGAAATCGTCCGCGGCGCGCCGCCGGAACCACGGATAGAAGTTGTCCCCCACGATCGGCACCCCCAACGACGCCAGATGCAGCCGCAGCTGGTGGGTGCGACCGGTGCGCGGGAACAACCGGTAACGGGCCAGCTCCCCACGCCGCTCGACCAGCTCGATGCGCGTCTCCGAATTCGGTTCGTCGGCGAACTGCTCGGCCGTCGGCTCCCCGTGCCGCTTGACGATCCGCGTGCGCACCACCTGCGGGAACGACAGGTCGGACCGATAACCGGCGACCGCCTCGTACACCTTGCGCACCCGCTGACGCTCGAACAGCTCCTGATAGGGCCGCCGCCATGCCGGATCCGTCGTGCACAGCAGCACCCCGGCGGTCATCCGGTCGAGCCGGTGCACCGGCACCAGATGCGGCAACTCCAGCTCGCGCCGCAACCGCACCACCACCGACTCGCGGATGTGCGCTCCGCGCGGGATCGTCGCCAGGAAATGCGGCTTGTCCACCACCACGAGACCGTCCTCCCGATGCAACACGCGCACCGGGAACGGCACCGGCACCTCCGGCGGCGGATCGCGGTAGAAGTACACGAACCGCGTCGGCTGATACGGCGTGCACGCATCGACGCGGCGGCCGTGCTCGTCGACCAACTCCCCCGCCCCCATGTGCGCCGCCCAGTCCTCCTCGGGGTGGCCGGCCTGCAGGAACTCGACGATCGTGGTCGCGTCGGCATCGGCGGGCATCCGGATGCGGTCGGGGCCGAGCCCGTCGCGCACCGGCAGCGGTGCAGCACGCACCGGTCTACGCCTCCACGAGGTCCGGGACGCAGCCCTCGCACACCAGAGTCAACTCCCGGCCGTGGAGATCCGGATGATTCCGGTACCGCGAGGTCGGCGTCCCGCACAGGGTGCAGCGGCCGATCACCGGCGCCTCGGCGCTGAACTCGACGTTCATCCGCCCGTCGAAGACGTACAGCGAACCCTCCCACAGGCCCTCGTCTCCGAAGGTCTCGCCGTAGCGGACGATGCCACCGTCGAGCTGGTAGACCTCTTCGAACCCGCGATTGCGCATCAACGCCGACAGCACCTCACAGCGCACCCCACCGGTGCAGTAGGTGACCACCGGGCGGTTCTTGAGATGGTCGTAGCGTCCGCTGTCGAGCTCGGCGACGAAATCGCGGGTCGTGGCGACATCCGGCACGATCGCATCCCGGAACCGGCCGATCTGCGCCTCGAAGCGGTTGCGGCCGTCGAAGAACACCACCTCGTCGCCGCGCTCGGCGACCAGCTCGTGCACGCCGTGCGGCGACAGATGGGTGCCGCCGTCGACGATGCCGTTCTCGTCGACCTTCACCTCGTCGGGCACCCCGAACGTCACGATCTCCGGACGTACCTTCACCGACAGCCGCGGAAAGTCGTCGCCGGTGCCGTCGGACCACTTGATATCGGTGTCCTTGAAGGCCGCATAACCGCGCAAGCCACGCACGTACTTCTTCACGTCGGCGATGTCACCGCCGACGGTGCCGTTGATGCCGTGCTCCGAGATGAGAATCCGCCCGGTCAACCCCAGCGACGACGCGAGGGTGTGCTGCCACAACCGGATCGCCTCCGGGTCGGGCAACGGGGTGAACTTGTAGAACAGCACGATCTTCGGGACCGCCACCTCAGGGCACCCCCGCACCGTGCAGCTCGTGCAGATCCTCGGCGCTCAACCCCTCGAGCGTGGACCGGAACACCCGCCGCTCCGAGCCGGGCACATCCACCAGTGACGGCACCACCAGCACCGTGCACCCGGCTGCATCCGCCGCGGCCGCCCCGGTCGGGGAATCCTCCACCGCCAGACACTGCGCCGGATCCAGACCGAGCAACTCCGCAGCCCGACGGTAGGGCGCCGGATCGGGTTTGCCGGCCGGCACCTCGTCGCCACACACCGAATGATCGAAATGCTCACGGCCCAGGGTCGCGAGGGCCACCTCACACAACGCCCGCTCGGTGTTGGTCACCAGCACCGACCCCAGTCCCGCCTCGCGGACGGTGCGCAGCGCGGCCTGCGCGCCGGGCCGCCACGTGAGCCCGTCGGCGAACAACCGGCCCATGTAGTCGGTCAGCCACGCCGCCGCAGCCGCCGCCTCGTCCGGGGTCGGTTCCAGACCCAACCCGGCGAAGGTGCGCAGCACCGCCAGATCCATCGGCCCCCCGATCGTGGAGATGCGGGTCTCGTCGCTCATCGGCCCACCGAGATGCAACGACAACTCGTGCATCCCGATGTCCCACAAGCGTTCCGATTCGAGCAGGGTGCCGTCCATGTCCCACAGCACCGCCCGCAGCGCACCGGTCTGCACCGCGAGCGGCGCCTCCACCCGATCAGACATTGAAATACTTCGCCTCCGGGTGGTGCAGCACGAACGCATCGGTGGACTGCTCGGGATGCAACTGCAGCTCCTCCGACAGCTCCACCCCGATCCGCTCGGGTTCGAGCAGCTCGACCAGTTTGATGCGGTCCTCGAGATTCGGGCACGCGCCGTAACCGAACGCGAACCGGGCACCGCGGTAGGCAAGCTTGAAGTACTCCGCGACCTCCTCCGGATCCTCGTCCGCGGCCGTGCCGCCCTCGGCGAACGCCAGCTCCTGCCGCACCCGCCGATGCCAGTACTCGGCCAGCGCCTCGGTCAGCTGCACACCGATGCCGTGCACCTCGAGATAGTCGCGGTACGAATTCGACGCGAACAACTCGTTCGCGAAGTCCGCGATCGGCTGCCCCATCGTCACCAACTGGAACGGCCACACATCCACCTGGCCCGACGCGAGCGCATCCTCCCGCGACCGCACGAAATCGGCGATGCACAGGAACCGCGAACGCTGCTGCCGCGGGAAGGTGAACCGGTAACGCTCGGGAGCATCCGGGCGCGGCTCGGTCAGCACCACCACGTCGTCACCCTCGGACACCGCCGGGAAGTAGCCGTACACCACCGCCGCGTGCTGCAGGATGCCCTCGGTCGCCAACCGGTCCAGCCAGTACCGCAACCGCGGCCGGCCCTCGGTCTCCACGAGCTCCTCGTAGCTCGGGCCGTCGCCACCGCGCTGCCCGCGCAGGCCCCACTGCCCCAGGAACAGCGCACGCTCGTCGACCAGCGCCGCATAGTCGGCCAGCGGGATGCCCTTGATCACCCGGGTGCCCCAGAACGGCGGCGTCGGCACCGGCAGATCCTTCGCGACATCACTGCGCTCGGGGATCTCCGCCGGCGTTTCCGCGGCCTTGCGCTTCTCCGCGATCCGCTTGCTGCGCTCGTGCCGCTCCTTGCGCTCGGCGGCCTTGCGGGCGGCCTCGATCGCCTCCGGACTGTCCGGCGCCGGACCCTCACCGCGCTTCTCGGCCATGACCCGGTCCATCAGCGACAGACCCTCGAACGCATCGCGCGCGTAGGACACCTTGCCCTCGTAGACCTCCGCCAGATCGTTCTCGACGTAACTGCGGGTCAGCGCCGCACCACCGAGCAACACCGGGAACTGCTCCGCGACCCCGCGGGAGTTGAGCTCCTCGAGGTTCTCCTTCATCACCACCGTCGACTTCACCAGCAGACCCGACATGCCGATCACATCGGCGCGCTTGTCCACCGCCGCGTCGAGGATCGTCGCGATCGGCTGCTTGATGCCGAGGTTGACCACCTCGTAGCCGTTGTTCGACAGGATGATGTCCACGAGGTTCTTGCCGATGTCGTGCACATCGCCCTTGACCGTCGCCAGCACGATCCGGCCCTTGCCCTCGTCGCCCGTCGACTCCATGTGCGGCTCGAGGAACGCCACCGCGGTCTTCATCACTTCGGCGGACTGCAGCACGAACGGCAACTGCATCTGACCCGACCCGAACAGCTCACCGACAGTCTTCATGCCCGACAGCAGCGTGTCGTTGATGATCGCCAGCGGCGGGGTGGTCCTCATCGCCTCGGTCAGATCGTCCTCGAGACCGTTGCGCTCGCCGTCGACGATGCGCCGCTCGAGCCGCTCGAACAGCGGCAACGCCGCCAGCTCCTGCGCCCGTGACTCGCGTGCCGACGCCGCCGACACCCCCTCGAACAGCTCCATCAGCTTCTGCAGCGGGTCGTAACCCTCGCTGCGCCGGTCGTACACCAGATCCAGCGCGACCTGCCGCTGTTCCTCCGGGATCCGCGCCATCGGCAGAATCTTCGACGCGTGCACGATCGCCGTATCCAGACCCGCCGCGGTGCACTCGTTCAGGAACACCGAGTTCAACACCTGCCGCGCCGCCGGATTCAGACCGAACGACACATTCGAGATGCCCAGCGTGAAGTGCACCTCCGGATGCGTCTCGTGGAGGCGGCGGATCGCCTCGATCGTCTCGATCGCATCGCGCCGCACCTCCTCCTGACCCGTCGAGATCGGGAAGGTCAACGCATCGACGATGATGTCCTGCGGCGACAACCCCCACCGACCGGTCAGATCCGCGATCAGCCGCTCGGCGATGCGCACCTTGTGCTCGGCGGTGCGGGCCTGGCCCTCCTCGTCGATCGTCAACGCGACCACCGCCGCGCCGTGCTCGACGACGTGCTCCATGATCCGCTCGAACCGCGAACCCGGACCGTCGCCGTCCTCGTAGTTCACCGAGTTCACCGCACACCGACCACCGAGATGCTCGAGACCCGCCTTGATCACGTCCGGCTCCGTCGAGTCGATCATGATCGGCAACGTCGACGACGTCGCGAACCGCGACGCCAGCTCCGCCATGTCCGCCGCCCCGTCACGCCCGACGTAGTCGACGTTCAGATCAAGCATGTGCGCACCGTCGCGGATCTGGTCCTTCGCGATGTCCAGGCACTTCTGCCAGTCCGCGGCGAGCATCGCCTCCCGGAACGCCTTCGACCCGTTCGTGTTGGTGCGCTCACCGATCATCAGGATCGACGCGTCCTGCTCGAACGGCACCGAGGTGTACAGCGACGACACACCCGGCTCCGGCTGCGGTGCGCGCGGCGCCGGCTGCACCCCGCGCACCGCCTCGGCGACCTGCCGGATGTGCTCGGGGGTGGTGCCGCAGCAGCCACCGACGAAGGTCAGCCCGTACTCGGAGACGAAACCTGCCAGGGCCTCGGCGAGCTCCTCCGGCTGCAGCGGGTACTCGGCGCCGTTCGCGCCCAGCACCGGCAGACCCGCATTCGGCATCACCGACACCGGGATCGTCGCGTGCTGCGACAGATACCGCAGGTGCTCGCTCATCTCCGCCGGACCGGTCGCGCAGTTCAACCCGATCAGGTCGATGCCGAGCGGCTCGAGGGCGGTCAGCGCGGCACCGATCTCGGAACCGAGCAGCATCGTGCCGGTGGTCTCCACTGTCACGTGGGTGACGATCGGGATCCGGCGACCGGCCTGCTCCATCGCCCGCTTGCTACCGATGATCGCGGCCTTCGCCTGCAACAGGTCCTGACAGGTCTCCACCAGGATCGCGTCGGCACCACCGTCGAGCATGCCCAGCGCCGCCTCACCGTAGGCGTCGCGCAGCGCAGCGAACGGCGCGTGGCCGAGGGTGGGCAGCTTCGTACCCGGACCCATCGACCCGATCACCATGCGGGCCATGCCGTCGGCGCCGGGGCCCATCTCGTCGGCGACCTCGCGGGCGAGGCGGGTACCGAGCTCGGACAGCTCACGGATGCGGTCGGCGATGTCGTAGTCGGCGAGGTTGGGCAGGTTGCAGCCGAAGGTGTTCGTCGAGACGACGTCGGCGCCGGCCTCGAAGTACGCCCGGTGGATCCCCCGGATCACATCGGGACGAGATTCGTTGAGGATCTCGTTGCACCCCTCCAAACCGCGGAAGTCGTCGAGCGACAGATCCGCGGCCTGCAACATGGTGCCCATCGCCCCGTCTCCGATGACAACGCGCTGGGTCAGCGCATCGAGCAGGACAGAATGAAGTGGGGTGGACATGCCCTTCAGACTAGTGGGCGCCCGGATCGGGCCGGGTCGTAGGCTGGACGAGTGAGTACACCCGAGTATCCCGAGACCCCGGACCAGGACGTCCCCGTCCTGCGCGATCCGGTGCTCGTCGCCGCCTTCGAAGGGTGGAACGACGCCGGCGACGCCGCCAGCGGCGCCGTCGAACACCTCGAGTTGATCTGGGACGCCGAGCCGTTCGCGGAGCTGGACTCCGAGGAGTACTACGACTACCAGGTCAACCGGCCGCAGGTGCGGCTCGTCGACGGGGTCACCCGCGAGATCGACTGGCCCACCACCCGGCTGTCGCTGTGCTCCCCGCCCGGCAGCGACCGCGACATCGTCCTCCTGCACGGCATCGAGCCGAGCATGCGCTGGCGCAGCTTCTGCGACGCCATCATCGAACTCGTCGACGAGTTCGAGGTCCACACCGTCGTCCTGCTCGGCGCACTACTCGCCGACACCCCGCACACCCGCCCGGTCCCGGTGACCGGCACCGCCTACAGCTCCGAGGCCGCCGAACGCTTCAAGCTGCAGACCTCCCGCTACGAAGGACCCACCGGGATCACCGGCGTGCTGCAGGACGCCTTCGTCCGCGCGGGCATCCCCGCGGTGTCGTTCTGGGCGGCGATCCCCCACTATGTGTCCAACCCGCCGAACCCCAAGGCCACCGTGGCGCTGCTGCGCCGCGTCGAGGACGTCCTCGACCTCGAGGTGCCCCTTGGCGAACTCCCCCTCCTCGCCGAGGAGTGGGAACAGACCGTCACCGACATGATCGAGGACGACGAGGAGATCGCCGAGTACGTGCGCACCCTCGAGGAGCGCGGCGACGCCGAGGCCGAGGAGGACATCTCCGAGGTCATCGCCAAGATCGACGGCGACGCCCTCGCCGCCGAGTTCGAACGCTATCTGCGGCGACGGGGCCCCGGCGGCTTCAACAAGTGAGGGATCTGCGCGAACCGCTGCAGCGCACGGCGCTGTACGCGGGCGGCTTCCTCGGTCCCTTCGGCGGCAGTGTCGTCGTGTCGATGCTGCCGGAGATCGGCGCCGACACCGGTGTGTCCACCGGCACAGCCGCGACGACGGTCACCGCCTATCTCGGTGTGTTCGCCGCCGCGATGCTGTTCTCCGGCACGCTCGGCGCACGGTGGGGACGCGTCCGCACCGTGCGCACCGCCTATCTCGTCTACGCGGCGGTCTCGATCGCCGCGGCGCTGGCGCCGACCTTCTCGGTGCTCATCGGCACCCGCATGCTGCAGGGCGCGGCCAACGCGTTCACCACTCCGCTGCTGCTCGCGGCGCTGGCCGTTATCACCCCGAAGGACAGGCTCGGCCGCGCTCTCGGATTGTTCGGGGCGATGCAGGCCGCCGGCCAAACCGTCGCCCCACTGATCGGCGGTCTCGCCGCCGAGGTGAGCTGGAGATGGGCGTTCGTCGTGCTTGCCGGCGCCGCGCTGCTCCTGGCGCTCGCCGGCCTGCCCGAATCGGTGCGCGACGACCCGTCCGGTACCACTCGGGTCCGACTGCGCGACGCGCTGACCCCGCGCGTCCTGCGTATCGGGCTGGTCGCATTGCTCGGTTGGGGTGCGCTCGGCGGACTCGGATTCCTCCTCGCCTTCCGGGTCGAGGACGACTTCGGGTTGTCCCCGTCCGAACGCGGCGTGGTACTCACCGTGTTCGGACTCGCCGGCATCCTCAGTTCCCGGCCGGTCGGGATGCTCATCGACCGCGTCGGTGCCCGCGCGATCGTGCTCATCGGCGCGGTGAGCGGCGCAGCGCTGGTCGTGGTCGTCGGTACCGTCCCGTGGCTCGTCGTGCTCGGCGTCGCGTGGTTCCTGGCAGGTATCGCTTCGCAGTTCATCCTCGTCGGGGTCAACGCCGCGGTGCTCGGTGGGCCGGGCGGCAACCGCGGTGGCGCGGTGTCCGTCGTGCAGGCCTTCCGCTTCGGCGGTGCGGCCTTCTCCCCTCTCCTGCTGACGCCGGTGTACGGCGCCGACCCGGTCCTCGCGTTCCTGCTGCCTGCCGCGCTGCTCGGTGTGCTCGTTCCCCTGGCCATGACTCGACGCCCTGAGGCATCGAGCCGCTGACACCGACGTTCTCCTGGCAAGTTTGGTGGTTGGTAGCTGGTGCCCCGCTGTGCGGTGAGTAGGTCCTGAAGGAGGATAGATTCTGATTTTCTATGATTTCCGTATTATTCAGAATATCTCCAAGAGCTCTCGAACCGGTCCCGCAGTCGCCTCAGACCGAGCGTCTCTCCCATCCTCGCCCACCCGGCGTCCGGCCGGTCCACCGCTGGAACGCCACCGAGAAGCTCGACGCATCGGCGTAGCCCAGACGGTGCGCCACCCTCTCCACCGGCAGGCCCGCATCCAGCAGCTCCCCCGCCATCGTCCCCCAGCGTCTCGGCCACGATCGCCCGGTACGAGGCCCCCCTCCTCCCCCAGCGTCTCGGCCACCTGGTCCTGCGTGGGGCCCTCCGCGGCCCGGCGCAGCAGCACTTCCCGCACGCGGGCGCCGAGCTCGCCGTGGTTCTGTCTGCGCTGCAGCAGTTCCGCGCACTCCCGCAGCAGTACGGCGGCGGCCTCCGGGCTCGTGGTCGGCATGGGCCGGTCCAACGCCCGCGCGTCCACTACCACCGCATGCGTCGACGCCGTCGTCTTCACCAGGAACCCCCGGTCGCGAAACACCGGCGCGATCCGCTCACCGAGCGATTCGGCCACCTCGATGCGACGGATCTCGGACGGCTGCCCCCACAGCGCACCCCAATGGGCGAGAATCCCCGGGACGTCGCGCTCCAGCAGGAAGCCCCGCAGCTGCGCCGGCACGTGCCGGTCGTCGAGGCAGAAGCGGACTTCGTCGCCCGCATACTCCAGGGCGGCGCGCGAGAAGGCGAAGGTGAGATCGAAGAAACGGGTGCCCACCTCGATGCCGTCGCGCACCGTCGCACAGCTCATCAGGGCGTAACCGAAGATCCCGTGCACCGCCGCCCGGATCGATGCGCGCTTCGGCACCACGGTGTTCCGGTGGCCTCTGGACGTCACCGACCGAGGGTCCTTCGACGAATTCCTCAGCCTGGCCCACATGGAGTTCGGCGGGATCGACGTGCTCGTCAACAACGCCGGTATCATGCCCACCGGCGCGTTCCTCGAGGAGACCGACTCGGTCACCGACCGGCAGATCGACATCAACGTCCGCGGTGTGATCCTCGGTTCGAAGCCGGCCGCGGCGCGGTTCACCGAACAGGGCTACGGACACATCGTCAATCTCGGCTCCGTCGTGGGCATCGAAGGCGCCCCCGGCCTCACGGTGTACTCCGCGACCGAGCACGCCGTGATCGGCCCGGACGAGGTCGCCGCCGCGATCGTGCAGGTGATCGCGACGGCTCGTCCCGGCCTGCGGTACGTGCCCCGCACGGCGGGCGCGATCCTCGGAGCGCGGAAGGCGGTGCCGGAAGCGACCCGTCACCGCATCACCGCGGCATTCGGTCTGCAGTCGCTGGCACTGAACACCGACGAGACCGCGCGGGCGGCCTACCGTCGGCGCACCGAGGCTCCGAACCAGGCAGCGGCCGGCGAGGACTCGGCGGCGAAGAATCCCTCCGGCAGCGCACGCTGATCCGACGCGCGCTGCCGACCGGGGCTCAGTCTCCGGTCGGCAGCGCGCGCAGCGAGCGCACCGTGGCGTCGACGGCGCGAGCCGCCTCGGCGCCCTTCTTGACGAAGTGCCGCGTGAAGTACTCGACGTGCTCGTCGTGCTCGTGGAAGTTGTGCGGGGTGAGCACGACGGAGAAGACCGGCACATCGGTGTCGAGCTGGACGCGCATCAGGCCGTCGATCACCGCGGTGGCGACGAAGTCGTGCCGGTAGATGCCGCCGTCGACGACCAGCCCGGCCGCGACGATCGCGTCGTAGCGCCCGGTCTTCGCCAGTCGCTTGGCGTGCAGCGGGATCTCGAAGGCGCCGGGGACCTCGAAGAAGTCCAGGGCGTCCTGCGAGACGCCGAGGCGGGTGATCTCCTCGGTGAAGCCTGTACGTGCCTGGTCGACGATGGTGCGGTGCCAGGTCGCCTGAACGAACGCGATGCGCCCGGTGATGTCGGTCATGGTCACGAAACTAGCGCATGCCGCGTCATAGTTTGCGGTGCGGGAGAGGGGCTGTTCCGCCCTATGGGATTTCGATTATTTCTCTTTTCCGTCATGCACAGAGTGACTACGGTGGTGGATGTGACACAGTCGGCTCCCGCCCCCGAGAACACCATCGGTCCCCGCCCCGAGCGGTACATCGACATCTACCGTCGCGCCACCGCCCGACTCGAGGCGTGCCTGCCGCTCGGCTGGTCGCTGTCGAGCGACCGCCCCCGCTCCCCCGAGGCACCCACCCGGATGCTCGTCTCCGCCCCCGACGGCGACACCGTGTCCTTCTCCGTGGTCGCCTCCCGAGGTGTGCTCTCCGGCGACGTCGCGCGCATCGCCGCCGACCTGTCCGACTCCGACCGCGGCTTCGTGTGCGCCCACTATCTGTCCGATCCGGTGCGCCGCCAGCTCGACCGGCACGGCATCTCCTACGCCGACGCGACCGGCAACCTCTCGCTCGTCGCCGACCGCCCGGCGGTGTGGGTCCGCGACCGCGGCGCCGACGCCGACCCGTGGCGCGGCCCGGGCCGCCCGTCCGGGGTGCTCACCGGCGAACCGTCCGACCGCGTGGTGCGCGCACTCGCCGATCACGTCGGGGAGATCTCCGTCCCGGAACTGATCAAGCTGTCCGGCGCGTCTACCGGCGCGACCTACCGCGTCGTCGAGGTGCTCGTCGAACGTGAGCTCGTGCGCCGGGTCCCGCGCGGCCCGATCGTCGAGGTGCGCTGGGAACCGATGCTGCGGGCCTGGGCCGCCGAGCGGAAGGTGTGCGCGGTCCGCCGGTTCACCGCCCCCGAGGGCGTCACCGCGACCCGCGCGCGACTGGCCGAACGCATCGACATCCCCTACGCGCTCACCGGCGTCGGCGCCACCGACTACGCGGCCCCGACGCTGCTCGAGGTCTACGCCGACGACCCCGACGACTTCGCCGACAGTCTCGGCCTGCGCCCGGTCGAGCACGGCGGCGACGTCGTGGTGGCGATCCCCTGGTCGCCGGTGATCTTCGAACGGATGGACCGTCGCGGCGGACTGCGCCATGCCGCCGTCTCACACGTCTACGCCGACCTGCTGGCCGGCCCGTTCCGCAACGACGATGCCGCCGAACACGTCCGCTCCCGGCTCACCGCGGACGAGCACTGGCGACGCCCGGTCCGCTGACCGCTGCATCCGGCCGATCCCCCTCCCCGGATCCACGGCCGAGCCTTTCGATCTTTGTGTACGGTGCGAACCATGACGGGTCGCCGCGACGACAGGAGTACCGATCAGATGACCGCGCCGCGCACCGTGGAGGACCTACCGTCGGCACTCGACGGCGCCGCTCTGTCCGATCGTCTCGCGGGCCGCCGGCCCGCGGTCTTCCTCGACTACGACGGTGTGCTCACCCCGATCGTCGCCCGTCCCGAGGACGCGGTGTGGTCGGATGCCATGCGCCGCACCGTCCGTGAACTCGCCGACCGCGTGTCGGTGTGCATCGTCACCGGCCGCGACCGCGACGTCGTCCAGCAGCTCATGGGGGTCGACGATCTCGTCGTCGCCGGCAGCCACGGTTTCGACATCTGGAGCCCCACCCACGGGCAGATCGCCCACGACGTCCTCACCGACTTCACCGATCTGATCACCGAGACCACCGAGACCCTGCGCACCCGCCTGGACGGTCTCGACGGTGTCGGCATCGAACCGAAGCGCGCGTCGGTTGCCGTGCACTACCGGCAGGCCTCCCCCGAGGTGCACGACCGGGTGGGTGCGATCGTCGAGACGCTGTTGCAGGAGAACCCCGACCGGCTCGCCGTGGTGCCGGGAAAGATGGTCTACGAACTCAAACCGGCCGTGGACTGGAACAAAGGCAAGGCGGTTCTGCACCTGATCGAGGTCCTCGGTCTCGCCTCCGACGACGTCGTGCCGCTCTATCTCGGCGACGACATCACCGACGAGGACGCCTTCCGGGCGTTGCGGGGTCGCGGCATCGGGATCCTCGTCGGCAGCCCCGACGACCCGGAGATGGCCGGACGCCGCACCGACGCCGAGTTCGTCCTCGCGTCGGTCGACGACGTCGAACGTTTCCTGTCGGCCCTGGGCAGATGACAGCGCCGCCGGGTGACAGCACCGCCGGACAGTTCGTGTCGAGTACGACCCGCCAGGAGGTTCGCGTGTACGACCCGGAGTTCACCCTCGACTACGACGGTTTCGATCCAGACGACGAACCCCTGCGCGAAGCCCTGACCTCGACGGGCAACGGCTACTTCTGTTCACGCGGCACCGCCGAGTGGGAAGACATGGGCGAGGTCCATTATCCGGGGACCTACGCGCATCGTTGCTACAACCGCGAGACCACCATCATGGGTGGCAGCCCGGTCCTGAACGAGGATCTGGTCAACCTCCCGAACTGGCTCGTGCTGAAGCTGCGCATCGACGGCGGCGAGGCGATCCGCCTGGCACAGGTGGAGATCCTCGACTACCGGCACGTCTACGACATCCGCACCGCCACCGTGGTCCGCGAACTGCGGTTCCGGGATCGGCACGGCCGCGAGACGTCGCTGTGCAGCAGGCGGTTCGTGAGCATGGAGCATCCGAACCAGGGGGCGCTCGAATGGTCGCTGACCCCGGAGAACTGGTCGGGGCGGGTCGAGATCGTCACCGCCCTCGACGGCCGGGTCTCCAACCGCGCCGTGGCCCGCTACCGCGATCTCGAGGCACGGCACCTCGATCCGGTCTCGCCGCGCACCTACGGCCCCGAGACGATCGCGCTGAAGGTGCAGATCCGCCAGTCCGACACCTACATCGCCCAGGCCGCCCGCACCCGGGTGTTCCGGGAGGGCTCGTGCGGGGCGATGCTCGTCGACCGCGATCTGTACCAGATGGAGGACTACATCCAGCAGGTCCTCTCCTTCGACATCGCCGAGGGCTCGACGGTGCGCATCGAGAAGATGGTGGCGATGTTCACCTCCCGCGACGACGCGATCACCGAGCCCCTCGCGTCGGCGGGCCGGCACGTGTTGCGCTATCCGGATTTCGCCGAGGCGTACGACGAGCACGTCGCGGCCTGGGACGAGTTGTGGGACATCTGCGACATCCGGCTGCCGCGGGAGCCGCGCGCGCAGTTGCTGTTGCGTCTGCACGTCTCGCACGTGCTGCAGGTCTGCTCACGGCACACCGCGCGTCTCGACGCGGGAGTGCCGGCGCGCGGACTCAACGGCGAGGCTTATCGCGGGCACGTGTTCTGGGACGAGATGTTCGTCTATCCCTTCCTGAACATGCGGGTCCCCGAGATCACCAAGGGACTGATCCTCTACCGTTACCGCCGGTTGGGCGAGGCGCAGGCCGCGGCGAGCGAGGCCGGTTACCGCGGCGCGATGTTCCCCTGGCAGAGCGGCAGCGACGGCACGGAGGAGACCCAGACGGTGCATCTCAATCCGATGTCGGGGCAATGGGATCCGGACTTGAGCCGGAACCAGCGTCACGTCAGCGCCGCGATCTTCTACAACGTGTGGCACTACTACCAGGCCACCGACGACGTCGACTTCCTGGCCGACTACGGCGCCGAGATGATGCTCGAGATCGCGCGGTTCTGGGCGTCGATCGCGCACTACAACCCCGACCGGGACCGCTACGAGATCCATGGGGTGATGGGCCCGGACGAGTTCCACGAGCGGTATCCGGGAGCCACCGAGGGCGGTCTGCGCAACAACGCGTACACCAACGTGATGGTCGCGTGGATCGCGGCGCGCGCCCTGGACGTCTTCGAGGTGTTGTCGAAGAGCCGGCGCACGGCCCTGCGGGCCCGGTTGCGGGTCACGGACGAGGAACTGCGGACCTGGTCGGAGATGAGCCGGAGAATGTTCGTGCCCTACCACGACGGGGTGATCAGCCAGTTCGAGGGCTACGAGGATCTCGAGGAACTCGACTGGGAGCACTACCGCACGGAGTACGGCAACATCGGTCGGATGGACCGCATCCTGCGCGCCGAGGGCCGCGACCCGGATGCCTACAAGGTGGCCAAGCAGGCCGACACGGTGATGCTGTTCTTCCTGTTCGACGATGCCGAGTTGCGCCAGGTGTTCGAGCAGCTCGGTTATCCCTACGATCGCGACCTCGTGCGCCGCACCGTCGACTACTACGACCAGCGCACCTCGCACGGCTCGACGCTCAGTCACGTGACGTTCGCCGGTGTGCTCGCGACCTTCGATCCGCAGTCGTCGTGGCTGCGGTTCAAGCTCGCGCTCGAGAGCGATGTCAGCGACCTGCAGGGCGGCACCACCAAGGAAGGCATCCACATGGGGGTCATGGGCGGCACCCTCGATCTGGTGCAGCGCTACTACGTCGGTGCCCGCGCGTACGGCGACGTGCTCGTCTTCCGGCCCAAGCTCGTCTCGCACCTCGACGGGGTGTCGTTCTCCATGCGGTACCGCGGCACTCCCCTGCGGGTGCGGATCGACGGCGACAAGCTGTCGGTGCGCGCCGAGACCGAGGGCTTCCGGGTGCCGGTGCAGGTCGCGGTGGACGGCGAACTCGTCGAGCTCGGCGCCGGCGAGTCGCACGAGTTCCGGCTCGCCGCCGTCCCCGCCTGACCGCGAGGAGGACATCGTGCCCGAGACGCAGTCGCGGTTCCGTGCGGTGATCTTCGACGTCGACGGGGTGCTCGTCGATTCACCGCACGAGACGGCGTGGCGGGAAGCGCTGGCGGAGTTGATGACCGGCGACTGGCGCGACCTGCAACCCGAGACCTCCTGGACCGACGACGCGTTCACCGCGGCGGTGTACCGGCAGGTGCTGTCGGGTCGGCCGCGGATGGACGGCGCCCGCGCCGCGCTCGAATACTTCGCGGTGCCCGACGCCGAGCGCCGCGCGGTGGACTACGCCCAGCGCAAGCAGGCCCGGTTGCTGCGGTTGATCGACGAGCGCCGGTTCCGCGCCTACGACGACGGGGTGCGCTTCGTCGCGGCCGTGCAGGCGGCGGGGATCGCGGTGGCCGCGGCGTCCTCGTCGAAGAATGCCGGGCTGTTCCTGCGGGCGGTCCCCGCCCACGACCGTCCTGGCGAGACGCTGCTCGACCGGTTCGACGCGGATCTGTCCGGCCGCCCGGTCGCCCACGGCAAACCGTACCCGGAACTGTTCCTCACCGCCGCCGACGAACTCGAGGTGCCCGCCCAGGCGTGCGTGGTCGTCGAGGACGCGATCAGCGGGATCCGGGCGGCGAAGGCCGGCGGCATGTGGGCGCTCGGTGTCGCCCGTTTCGACGACGCCGCCGACCTCGAGGACGCGGGCGCCGATCTGGTGGTGACCTCCCTCGACGAGGTCGACGTCGACGCCTTCACCGCCGGGCGACTGGCCCGCCGCGGATCGGTTTGACGCTCAGTCAATTCCGACGCCCTGCCAGTGCCAGTCGGTGATCACCGGCATGTCCTCGCCGTGGGTACGCACGTAGCGGGTGTGTTCGGCGAGGATGTTCTCGAGTTCCTCGCGGGCGTGCCCGGCGATCGGCCGGATCCGCTCGACGCGGTCGAGGACGTCGAGCGCGAGGTGGTAGCGGTCGATGCGGTTGAGCACGCACATGTCGAACGGTGTGGTGGTCGTGCCCTCCTCGATGTAGCCGTGGACGTGGAAGTTCTCGTGGTTGGTGCGCCGGTAGACGAGACGGTGGATCAGCCACGGATAGCCGTGGTAGGCGAAGACCACCGGCTTGTCGGTGGTGAACAGCGCGTCGAAGTGCGCGCCCGGCAGCCCGTGCGGGTGCGCCCGGTCGTCCTGCAGCCGCATGAGGTCGACGACGTTGACCACCCGGATCCGCAGGTCGGGGAAGCGGCGGTGCAGGATGTCGACGGCTGCGAGGGTTTCCATCGTGGGGATGTCGCCGGCGCAGGCGAGCACCACATCCGGTTCGACGTCGCGGTCGGTCGAGGCCCACTGCCAGATCCCGATGCCCTTGCGGCAGTGGGTCATCGCGTCGTCGATATCGAGGAACTGTACGGCCGGTTGCTTCCCGGCGACGATCACGTTGATGTACTGGCGGGTGCGCAAGCAATGATCGGCCACCGAAAGCAGGGTGTTGGCGTCCGGCGGCAGGTATACGCGCACGACCTCGGGTTTCTTGTTGACGACGTGGTCGATGAATCCGGGATCCTGGTGCGAGAAGCCGTTGTGGTCCTGCCGCCACACGTGGGAGGTGAGCAGGTAGTTCAGCGACGGGATGGGGCGGCGCCAGCGGATCCGGTTCGTGGTGAGCAGCCATTTGGCGTGCTGGTTCACCATCGAGTCGACCAGGTGCGCGAAAGCCTCGTAGCTGGAGAACAATCCGTGCCGGCCGGTGAGCAGATACCCCTCGAGCCAACCCTGGCAGGTGTGTTCGGACAGGATCTCCATGACGCGGCCGTCGGGGGCGACCCGGTCGTCACCCGGCTCGATGCGCGCGTTCCAGGTGCGGTCGGTGGCGTCGAGGACCGCGTCGAGGCGGTTGGAGTTGTTCTCGTCGGGCGCGAACATCCGGAAGTTCGTGGCGTTGCGCCGCATGACGTCGCGCAGGAAGGTGCCGAGGATGCGGGTGGCCTCGCCGGTGGCGGTGGCCGGTTCGGGAACGTCGACGGCGTAGTCGCGGAAGTCGGGCAGGATCAGATCCCGCAGAACCGCTCCCCCGTTGGCGTGCGGGTTGGCGCTCATCCGCCGGGTGCCACGGGGCGCGAGGTCGCGCAGGGCCGCGACGGGAACGCCGTCGTCGTCGAACAACTCCTTCGGCCGGTAGCTGCGCAGCCACTCCTCGAGGAGGCGGCGGTGCTCGTCGTTCCTGCGCGGATCACCGATCGGCACCTGGTGGGCGCGCCACGTGCCCTCGACCGGGGCGTCGTCGACCTCCACCGGGCCGGTCCAGCCCTTCGGGGACCGGAGCACGATCATCGGCCACGCCGGGCGGGTCGCGTTTCCCGAGCTGCGGGCGGTCTGCTGGATCTCGGAGATGCGGTCGAGCGCCGCGTCGAGGGCGGCGGCGAAGCGCCGATGCATGTCGGCGGGATGGTCGCCGGCGACGACGATCGGTTCGTGCCCGTAGCCACGCAGAAGCGACATCAGTTCGTCCTCGCCGATGCGCGCGAGCACCGTCGGGTTGGCGATCTTGAAACCGTTGAGGTGCAGGATCGGCAGTACCGCGCCGTCGCGGCGCGGGTCGACGAATTTCGTCGAATGCCAGCTCGCGGCCAGCGGCCCCGTTTCGGCTTCGCCGTCGCCGACGACCGCGGCGACGATCAGATCGGGATTGTCGAAGGCGGCGCCGTAAGCATGCGAGAGAGAGTAGCCGAGTTCACCGCCCTCGTGGATCGATCCGGGGGTCTCGGGGGCGACGTGGCTGGGAATGCCGCCGGGGAACGAGAACTGGCGGAACAGGCGCCGCATGCCGTCCTCGTCGCGGGAGATATCCGGGTAGACCTCGCTGTAGGTGCCTTCGAGCCACGCCGCGGCCACCGGTCCGGGTCCGCCGTGACCGGGACCCATGACGTACATCATGTCCAGGTCGCGGGTGGTGATGGCGCGGTTGAGGTGCGCGTAGACGAAGTTCAATCCCGGTGTGGTGCCCCAGTGTCCGAGCAGCCGCGGTTTGATGTGTTCGGGCCGCAGCGGTTCGCGCAGCAGCGGATTGTCCATGAGGTAGATCTGGCCGACGGACAGATAGTTCGCGGCCCGCCACCACGCGTCGAGGGTGCCGAAGTCGGTGTCGGTGGTGGGGAGCTGCATCGTTCTCCTCGTCGTCGCTGATATCCGGCGCCGGCCAGGGCTTTCCCGCGAATGCGCATGCGGGGCCCGGCCTGCCGCGTACCCTCGCTCGGAACGGTACCCAATCGGGGAGGTACCCACTCCCGGTACCGACCGGAACGATCCGACACCGGAAGTCGAATGCGAATGCCCTGGGCCAGGACCGCACAGGAACGCACAGTCGATTACGAAGCACCGCAGCGGCGGGTGATCCATCCCGTTCGCAGGCCGCGCGGTGGGGGTGATCGGGCGCTCGTGGCGTTCGCACACCTGGTCACGGCGGTGACCGGTGGCCGCGGATACTGGTTCGACGAGATGTACATGCTGGCCGTGGGCCGCAATCACCTCGACTGGGGGTCGGCCGACCAGCCGCCGGTCGCGCCGCTGATCGCATGGGTCGCCGAGGTGGTCGTGCCCGGGTCGGTCCTCGTGCTGCGGATACCGGCGATCGTGGCGACGGTGGCTGCGGTCGTGGTCGTCGCGCTGATCGCCCGCGAGCTGGGTGGTGATCGGCGTGGCGCTCGCCGCGCTCGTGCCGTCCGTCTCGGTGCCGATGTCCAACAGCGACGTCGGGGAACGGATCGCCGCGAGCACCGCGGGCGCGTACGAGGATCTGTCGGCGCACAGCCCAACCGCGCGTACGGCTATTTCCCTCTTCCCGACGAGTCGAGCACCGATGTGCTGTTCACCGGTGCCGACCCGTTCGACCTCGAACCGTATTTCACCGAGATCCGTGAGGTGCGCGGACCTGTGAGCGACGACATCGACGCCCGGGTGTGGCTGCTGACGGGAAGGACCACCGGGTGGCACGAGATCCGGCAGCAGATCCGCACACTCGACGTGGCGTGAGCTACGGCTGGGTGGCCTTCGCCTCGTTCTTCCGTTGCACCATCTCGCCGATCCAGGCCGGCGCGTACGGTGACGTGCAACCCGGTGACGTCGGATAGTCCTTCAGCACCTCGAGGCGTTCGCCGATGTCGAGCGCGCGGGCCCGGTGGTCGGGGTGTTCGATGCCGACCTGCGCCAGGCACGTGTTCATCGCCCACTGCAATCGTTCGGGGGCGTCGCGCATCTGAGCGTCGATGATGTCGAGCAGGCCGGACAGGTCGAGGCCGTCGGCGTTCTTGACGACACGCTCGGCGGTGAGTGCCCAGCCTGCGCTCGCGACGATCGGATCTGGATCGGTCATCCATCGCCCGCGCAGCTCCTCCGCGTGCGGGTTCTTCTTCACGACGTAGTTCACGAACCAGTCGTGCACCTTCGGGGTGCCGGTCTCACGGACCATCGTGTCGAGTTCGTCGGCGGTGAACGCCTTCGGGCGGCAGATCAGCAACGCGAGCAGCCGGGCGGCGGTGTCGCCGGTGGCCCAGAGTTGCTGCGCGAGCTCGTGCTGCGTCTTCACCCGCTTGGCGACGGCGCGCAGGGCGCTGAGGTTCACGCCGTGGTCGTCGCCGTGTTTCTCGTTCACCGCGCGGATCTTCGGGTCGTCGAGTGCAGCGAGTTCGGTGAGCAACTCGTCGATGGTCGGAGCGTCCGTTTTCGTCTGTGCCACCGCGATCTCCTGTCCGTATGTCGGTCGCGCCTCAGCCTACGAGCGTCGGGCAACGGCCTGGGCTGGTTCCATCGTCGATTCGGGTGGGTTCGGCGTCGCTGAGTGGGATCGGATCCACCCGGATCCGTTCACAGGCCGAGTTGGGTGACCGCGTTGCCGACGAGACCGGCGTGGTGGCGGCTGTACAGCGCGACCATCCGTTCGTCCGCGTGCCCGGTCTGCGTCATGATCGTCTGTGTGGTCGCGCCGCCGCGCACCGCCTGGGTGACGAACCCGGCCCGCAGGCTGTGCCCGCCCAGGGTGGCGACGAGGTCGTCGCTGAATCCGGCGCGGCGGGCGCGGCGCTGGATCATCGAGTGCACGGACTGCCCCGACAGCGCGGTCGTCCCCACCGCGCCGCTGTGGTGCACCGGCCGGAACAGGGGCCGGTCGCCGTCCTGCGGGCGCCCGGCCGCCAGACCACGGCAGCAGTGCTCGGCCGGGTCGGCGATGGTGGTACCGAGCATGTCGACGACGGCCTCGCGTCCGGACTCGTCCCAGGCGTCGAGCACCTCCCGCCAGCGTCGATAGGCGCACACCGGACAGGTGTGCGGAGCGGACCCGTACGGCAGGGTGACCGTGCGGCCGCGCGCACTGCGGTCGGTCTTGGACCGGCGGACTGTCACGTAGAGTCCGTCGGCTCTGTGCGGGACGACGTCGGAGACGACGAGACCGGTGAGCTCCGAGCGGCGCAGCGCCCCGGCCAATCCCATGAGCAGCAGCGCCGCGTCGCGACGTTCGGCGACGCGTTCGGCCCACCCGCCGTCGGCCGCCTCGACGCGCATCGCGGTGAGGATGGTGCGGATGTCGTCGGTGAGCAGCGGGGTCCGGCGCGCCGGCGGGGTGGCCCGATCGCGTCGGATGCCTCGCAGCAGGTCCCGGACCGATTCGTGCCCACCGGGTTTCGGTAGGCCCGCCAGGGCGTGCATCTTGTTGATGGTCGACACCCAGCGCGACAGCGTCGACGGCGCGTACGCCCAGCGTCCATCGGGGCGCACTTCGGCGGCCTTCTCGGTGAGGAACCAGCTCAGTTGCTCGGCGGTGGCCGGCATCGGACTGTGCCCGGTGCGTTCGCACCAGCGGGTGAAGATCGTCCAGTCGCCGATCTGGGCGGCGCGGGTGTTCTCCGAAGTCGCCTTCTCCCGCAGCCGCCGCATCGCGGTGGCGACCGTGTCCGGGACCGCGGGCCCCTCGGGACGGGGCAGATCCGGGCTGGTCACGGCGTGTTGATCCTCTGGACACGCAGGTCGCGGGCGAGATGATCGCGCTGTTCAATGACCAGGCGCCGCAGCGCGGCCGGGGCATCGGTGTGGGCCTCGAGCCAGGTGTCGACGGGTTCGAGGCTGTCGGCCGCGGGAAACAATCCGACGACGATGCGGCGGGCGATCTCGATGCTGCGGCTCGTCCACGTCTCACAGAGCACCGCGAAGTAATCGGTGTCGTAGGCGGAGATCAGGTCGCGGCGCTCCCCGGCGCGGAACCCGGCGATGGTCGCGTCGAGGTGGTCGTTGGTGAGGGTGTGGTCGGCGAGGATCGTCGCCCACGCGTGCGCCTTGACCTCGGCGCGCGGGCGAGAAGCGAGCGCGCGCAGGTGCGCGGTGCGTCCCGAGGCGGTGTCGTCGTTGCGCAGTTCCTCGTCGAGGTCGGCCTCGTCGGCGTCGCCGGTCGTGGTCAGCGCTGCCCACCAGCTCCATCGCAGGTCGGGGTCGAGGCGCAGGCCCTCCGGCGGTGCGAGGTTGCCGCACAGGATCGCTCGCAGGTCGGCGGCGTGCCGGTCGTCCACGCTCGCCGCGACACCGAGCGCGCGGGCGAATGCCAGCTGGGCGTCGCTGCCGGGTGCGACACCGTGCATTCCGTCCCAGACCGCGTCGAGCCAGCGACGCCGCGCATCGGTGCGCGCCGAGTCCGGCACATAGTGTTCGACGGCCTGGGCCGCGTTGGCAAGCACCGCGGTGAGCAGCGCGATGTCCGCCTCGTACGGGGCGAACCCGGCGGCCATCGACAGATAGCGGTCGACGGCGAGTTCCCCGTCGCGGGTCGCGTTCCACAGCGCCGACCACAGCAGTCCGCGCGCGAGCGGTTCGCGGACGCGGTCCAGGGAGGACTCGACCGTGTCGAGCGACCGCGTGTCGAGGCGAACCTTGGCGTAGGTGAGGTCGTCGTCGTTGAGCAGCACCAGCGCCGCCTCGGGCAGGTCGACGGGGGTGCGTTCGTCGGCGAGGTCGACCTCGACGCGGTGGGTGCGGACGAGGTCGCCGGAGTCGTCGGAGTCGTAGCAGCCGACGGCGAGGCGATGCGGGCGCGGATCGCCCTGCACGATCTCGTACCCGGTCCCGGACTCCTCGAGATGCAGGGTTGATACGCCGGTGGTCTGCAGCCACGCCTGCGCCCACGACGTCAGGTCGCGGCCGGAGGTGCTCGACAGTTCGACGAGCAGATCGTCGAGGGCGGTGTTGCCGAAGGCGTGCTTGCGGAAGTACCGGCGGGCACCTTCGAAGAAGGCGTCGCGGCCGACATAGGCCACGAGCTGCTTGAGCACGCTCGCGCCCTTGGCGTAGGTGATGCCGTCGAAGTTCAGCTTCGCGGCCTCGAGGTCGACGATGTCGGCGACGATCGGATGCGTCGTGGGCAGCTGGTCCTGCAGATACGCCCAGGCCTTGCGGCGGTTCGCGAAGGCCACCCACGCGTCGGTGAACTTGGTGGCCTCGGCGCTGGTGAAGGCGCCCATGAAATCGGCGAACGACTCCTTCAGCCACAGGTCGTCCCACCACTTCATGGTCACCAGATCGCCGAACCACATGTGGGCCATCTCGTGGAGGATCGTGTTCGCGCGACCCTGATGCTGGGCGGCGGTGGCGGCACCGCGGAAAACGTACGCCTCGGTGAAGGTGACGCAGCCGGGGTTCTCCATCGCACCGAGGTTGTATTCGGGCACGAACACCTGGTCGTACTTGCCGAACGGATACGGATAGTCGAAGTGCTCGGCGTAGAAGTCCATGCCCTGCCGGGTGACCTCGACGATCTCGTCGGCGTCGAGATGCTCGGCGAGCGACGCGCGGCACAGCACTCCCAGCGGCACCGTCAGCTCGTCGCGGCTCCACGACGCGTCGACCCGGTGGTACGGGCCGGCGACGATCGCGGTGATGTAGGTGGAGATCGGCTGGGTCGGCGCGAACGTCACGGTCTGGGTGTCGTCGCGCTGCACCGTGCGCTCGGCGGCCTCGTTCGAGAGCACCTGCCAGCGGCGCGGGGCGGTGACCACGAAGGTGAACGGCGCCTTGAGATCCGGCTGTTCGAAGCATGCGAACACGCGACGGGCGTCGGCCGGTTCGTACTGGGTGTAGAGATAGGTTTCGCTGTCGACGGGGTCGACGAAGCGGTGCAGCCCCTCCCCCGACCGGCTGTACCGGCCGGTCGCGACGACGGTGACGACGTTGATCTCCTTCAGACCACCGATGGTGATCCGCGCGCCGTCGTAGACGACGGGCACGAGCTCACCGTTGATCGTCACCGACTCGACGGAGTCGCCGATGAAATCGAGCCAGGCCTCGTCGGTGGAGGCGGTGAATTCGAGCGTCGTGACCGTGGGGAATCCGGTGCGTCGGGCGTCGACGGCACCCCGCAGGTCGAGTTCGACGCGGTAGGAGTGCACGTCGAGTGCGCGGGCGCGCGCGGCGGTTTCGGCACGGGTCAGATTCGCGGAGCTCACGAGTCCCGATCCTGCCATCACGCGCCCGGACCCGGCGGTATTAGCTTGAATCCACCGATGCCCCCGGCGGGTAGCGGCGTGTCGAAATAAAGAAAACGCCCCCTGAACTGGGATGATTGATGTTCTTCATGCACAAACCAGTCCAGTTCAAAGAAAGGCACTTCCAGTGCAAGTGTCCCACACGTTCAACGCCGAGTCCGCACTGTTCGACGACGACAACATCGTGTCGTACGGCGGCCTGATACCGGTGATGACCTTGGCGCAGCTGACAGGCCTGTCCGACCTGCTGACCGAGAAGATCACGATCACCACCTCGAAAGTCAAATCCGGGGCAGCGAACCCCGCTCCGAAACTGACCACCCTGATCGCCGGAATGTGCGCCGGCGCGGACAGTATCGACGACGTCGACGTGCTGCGCTCCGGTGGCATGACCACCTTGTTCGACCGGGTATACGCACCATCGACCATCGGAGCATTGCTGCGCCAGTTCACCTTCGGACACGCCCGCCAACTCGAATCGATGCTGCGCGCACATCTGGCCGCACTGGCGAACAGGGTCGAACTGCTGCCCGGACGTGCGCGCCAGATCTATCTCGACATCGATTCGCTGCTCCGTCCGGTCTACTGACACGCCATACAGGGCGCGAACTACGGGCACACCAAGATCGCCGGCAAGCAACTACTCCGCAAAGGTCTGTCCCCACTGGCCGCGGTACTGAGCACCGACGACTGTGCCCCGGTGATCGCCGGGATGCGGCTGCGCTCCGGCAAGACCGGATCCGGCAAGGGTGCCGGGCACATGATCGCCGGAGCGATCGCCACCGCCCGCTCCGTCGGCGCAGCAGCACAGATCCTGGTACGCGGCGACTCGGCATACGGCACCCGCAAAGTCGTCCGTGCCTGCCTACGCGCCGGCGCCGAGTTTTCACTGGTGATGACGAAGAATTCGGCGATCACGAAGGCGATCGCCACGATCGATGAGAACGCATGGACGCCGGTGCAGTACCCGAATGCGGTCCGTGACCCGGGCACCGGAGCATGGATCTCCGACGCTGAGGTCGCCGAAATTCCGTACACCGCGTTCGCCTTCACGAAGGACCGGACCACCGCCCGACTGGTGGTGCGCCGCGTCAAAGACGCCCGCTACCTCGACGCTCCGGAGCCGGTGTGGCGGCATCACCCGTTCTTCACCAACTCGGTCCTGCCGACGGTGGAGGCAGACCTCGTCCACCGCAAACACGCGATCATCGAAACAGTGTTCGCTGACTTGATCGACGGTCCACTCGCCCACATCCCGTCCGGGTCGTTCGGGACGAATTCCGCGTGGGTGCTCTGTGCTGCGATCGCCCACAACCTACTGCGCGCCACCGGCATCCTCGCAGGTGGGCGGTACGGCCGTGCCCGCGGAGCGACGCTGCGGCGGCGGAGCGACGCTGTCCCAGCTCGTCTGGCTCGGCCGCAACGCCGACCGGTCCTGCATTTGCCCAGTTACTGGCCGTACGCATCGCGATGGTTGCAGTGTGGCACAACACGATCGGATATACGCCTTTGGTGGCTGCCTGAACCCGTCCATCTCCGACGCTGTCGGCTGACCTCGGTCGCAGTGGAAAAGCTGGGTAGACCAGTGGGTACCGCATGCCCGCAGTCGCTGTCATGCACGCCGGTCAGCCGCGTGCCCGCTTCACCAGCGAGTCGGTGGATTCAGGCTAAGAGCAATACCGTTCAGTTAGGGGGGTTTGCGTTACGATGAGGTGTGCCTCGGAGTGGATGGGTGAAGCCGGTCTCGGATCGGCGGTTGTCGGATGTGGTGTCGGTGGGGTTGTTGACCAGGGCGTTTCCCGCGTCCTTGGTCGATGAGGTGATCGCGGAATGCGGTCGCAGGGAGCAGCGCAGTCGGTCGTTGACCGCTCGCGTGACGGCGTACTTCTCGATCGGGATGGCATTGAATTCGCAAGGCTCCTACGAGGAGGTCTTCGAGCAGCTCACCGACGGTTTGTCGTGGTCGTCGGGATGGTCGCAGTCCTGGTCGCCGCCGACCAAATCGGCGATCTTCCAGGCCCGGTCCCGTCTGGGATACGAACCGGTGCGGGAGCTGTTCCGCCGTGTCGCGCGACCGCTCGCCGACGCGGAGACACCCGGATCCTGGCTGGCGGGGCGCCGGTTGGTGGCCCTCGACGGGACCTGCCTCGACCTTCCCGATACCCCGGCCAACGCCGAGCATTTCGGGCGGCCGGCATCGAGCCGGGGCGAGCAGTCCGCGTTCCCGCAGGCGCGGCTGGTGGCCCTCGCCGAATGCGGCACCCACGCGGTATTCGACGCCGCGATCGGATCGTGTCGCACCTCCGAGCGGGAGCTGTCGCACGATCTGATGGACACCCTCGCACCGGGGATGCTGCTGCTCGCCGACCGGGGAATCTACGGATTCGACATGTGGACCCGCGCCGCCGCTACCGGCGCCGACCTGCTGTGGAGGGTCAAATCGACGCTCTCGCCCCGCCATGTCGAGACCCTCGACGACGGATCCTGGCTGGCACAGATCATCCCCACCTCCGGAAAGAATCGGCAGCAGCGAACACCGCTGACGGTGCGCGTCATCGACTACACCCTCGACGACGGCCGGGAGAACCCCGAGCAGTACCGGCTGCTGACCACGATCCTCGACCCCTCCGACGCCACCGCGGAAGAACTCGCCCTCGCCTACGCCCAACGCTGGGAAATCGAGAACACCTTCGACGAACTGAAAACCCACCAACGCGGACCACGAGCGGTCCTGCGGTCGAAATCCCCACCACTGGTCCTGCAGGAAATCTGGGGGCACCTGTGCTGCCACTACGCCATCCGCACCCTGATGCGCGACGCCGCGACCGCCGGCGGTCACGACCCGGACCGGATGTCCTTCGTCGCGGCCCTGCGGATAACCCGACGATCCCTGTCCCACAGCTCTTTTTCCCCCTCATAACCACCAGGCCGCCACCCGACTGTGGGATCAGGGCATCACCAAACTCCTGCGCCGTATCAACCCGGTACGCCGACACCGCGCCAACCCCCGCGTCGTCAAACGCAAGGTCCTCAAATGGGCCGCGAAACGCGCGCACCACCAACACCATCCACAACCCACCCAGTCACCGATATGCACCATAGTGAGTCACTAACTTAACGGTATTGAGGCTAAGAGCATGTCTCATTTGGTCAGTGTCTTGAAGGAGGTCAACGCGGCAGCGAGTTGGAGAAGGGAAGCGAGGTTCTCACCGTGACGTTCGTAGCGCATCGTCAGCCGGCGATAGCCGCTCAGCCACGCCAGGGTGCGTTCGATCTTCCACGGTAACGGCCGAGGCGCTCGCTGCTGTCGACGCCGCGGCGGGCGATGCATGGGACGATGCCCCGTGCCCGCAGCCTCCGGCGGTGTACGGGATAGTCGTAACCCTTGTCCGCCCGCACCCGGCCGGGCCGGCGACGACACGGACCACGACGCGAACGCACCGCCGGAATCGCAGCAACCATCGGCTGCAACATGACACTGTCATGGGTGTTCGCCGAGGTCACCGCCGTGACTAGGGGAATGCCATCGGCGTCGGAGAGGATGTGGATCTTCGAGCCGTTCCTACCTCGATCGACCGGGCTGGGACCGGTCAGAGAGCCCCCTTTTCGCCCGGACGTGCGCTGCCTCCAGGATCGCGGCGGACCAGCCCAAGTCCCCGCCGGCGCCGAGCCGATCGAGGACCCGGCGGTGCAGCTCGTCGAACACCCCAGCCTTGGCCCAGGTCGTGAACCGTCTATGCGCGGTCGGAACACTGACTCCGAATGACGGTGGCAGGTGCCGCCAGGCACAGCCGCTGGTAAGCACGTAGACGATAGCGGTGAACACCGCCCGATCATCGAGTGCCGCCCGGCCGCCGCCCTGCGGCCGCGCCCGGAAGCCAGGCAGCAACGGTTCGACGATCTCCCACAACGCATCTGGTACCAGCCGGGAAGACAACGCATCGACCACGACGGTGCATTATGCCGCACAAACGATCTAGTCCATAAGAGACATGCTCTAACTGAACGGTATTGCGGCTAGGCCGCTGGTGGCCCAGTGGGTGTGTAGAGGCGATTAATGGTGAGGGCGGCAGCGAGTAGGCGGGAGTTGCTTGGTTCGCCGGGGTCGATTCCGGTGAGGTCGCCGACCCTGCGCAGCCGGTAGCTGAGGGTATTGGGATGGACGTGCAGATGTGCGGAGGCGCTTTTGCGGTCGGCTCCGAAACGCAGGTGCGCTTCGAGTGCTTCGAGCAGATGCGGTGCCCCCAGCAGCGGCACGATACGGGCCGCGAGCCGGTCGCGGGCCGCACCGGGCCGGGTGAGCTGGTACTCGAGCAGCAGGTCATCGAGGCAATACGCGCCGGGGGGTCGGCCCAGGGTGCGTGCGAGGGTGGCGAGTTCGGTGACCTCAGCCGCGGCGTCGGGTAGCTGCGTGCGCGGCACCGCGACCGATTCGGCGAGATAGATTACCGCACTGAGCTTCTCGGTGAGTATTGAGCTCAGGGAGTCGGTGCGCAGCCCATGCCCGGGGTCGGTGTGCACCGGGATCAGCGCGACTCCGGTGGAGCCGTCGAAGGAGACCAGCGCGGTGCCGTTGCTGAGTGTGTCCAGGGTGTGGTGCAGAATTCGGATCCGTCGCCGTGCCAGCAGGTCTGCGGTCGCGGTGCTCGGGTCTTCGGGTCGGGCGTGGATGGCCAGCACGGTGTAGGAGTCGGTCAGCGGGGTGTCGGCGCGGGCGGCGAGCGCTTCGACGGGTCGCCCGCGTAGCAGGGCCGAGCACAGTTCGCGGCGGGCTTCTCGGTCGGCGTTGTGGATGGACTGGCCGACCTCGGTGTAAGTCTCGGTCACGATGATGGTGATGTTCTTGAGCAGGTCGAGCAGCCCGGATCCGATCGCCACCAGTTGGTCGATCTCCTCGGGTGCGGCGAGGGTGGCGGCCTCGGCGAGCACCGACTGGGCCGAGTTGTGGATGGCTTCGATCAGGCTCGCCAAGGGGAACCGGTCCTCGGCGTGACGTTCGGCGACCGGGGCCACGAAGTCGGCGACTTCGGCGCGGGTCAGGGCGCGGCCCTCGCTGATGGCTTGCAGGACCGCTCGTCCGCAGGCGTAGATGGAGGGCAGTACCTCGGGGCGGAAATGTCCGTCGGGTAGATCTGCCGCTGGTGGTGTGGCCCCCAGTCCATCGGCGAGTATCCGTTCAGCTATCTGCGGCCATCGGGGCAGCAGACGAGTGAGCAGCAGGGTGTCGGTGGCGAACGGCGGTGGAGCGGAGGACATGCAGCGATTGTGGCCCGCGACATCGAAAAGGGACACCCCGGCGAACGATCAGCGAGATGGTTTGTCTCCATCGACAAGAACCGCTTGCAGTAGTTCGTTCGTGCGTGCAGTGACGGCATCGGCCACCCGGTACAAACTCACTGTACCGCCAAAGCGCAGCGGCTTTGATCACGCAACAGCCGCGCTATGCGCCGAGCCACATGACCTGGTGTGGCGCTGCGAGGAGTAGATGGGAAGTACACATAAATGCTTGCAACGAGGCGACACTTGCGCTGGACGGTCTGCGCCGCGATCATTTCGTGCGTAGCGCTGGCGCAGAGTCCCGGAGTGGGAACCGCCGATACGGCGCCCTCGGCAGAAGCCGAGCTGGCGGCCTTCGCCGACACCCTCTCCGAGGGTCTTGCCCCGGCCCCCGACGGCCGCCAACCCAAGGCGATTGTCGATTCGGGCAGCGGATCGAGCAGTGGCTCCGGTAGCGGCTCGGGGTGGGGCAGCAGCACCGCTGCGGCCCCCGTCGGGCAGGGCCCGGAGCTGAGCGCGCCGCTGGCGGCCTTCGCCCACGGGCTGCTCAACCCCGATGTCGCCCCGGCCGGGGCCAACAAGTGGGACTGCAAACCCAGTCCTGAGCATCCGCGACCGGTAGTGCTGCTGCACGGCACCTGGCTCAACGCCTTCGACACCTTCTCTTTCCTGTCCCCGCAACTGGCCAGGGCCGGTTACTGCGTCTACGCGCTGAACTTCGGCAAGTCCGGTCTCGTGCAGGGCGGTGGAGTCGGGGCGATGCTGCCCGGCCGCTACGGTGTCGGGCCGATGGAGGAGTCCTCACTACAGGTCGCCGAATTCGTCGACCGTGTACGCACCGCGACCGGGGTGGACAAGGTCGACATCGTCGGGCACTCCCAAGGCGGCACCGTGGCCAACCACTACCTGAAATTCAACGGCGGCGCCGAAAGGGTCTCCAAACTCGTCACCTTCGGCGCCACCCACCACGGCACCACGCTGATGGGCATCGCCACCCTTGGCCGGACCATCAACAACCTCGGGGTCAACATCCTCGGGTTCGTCGAACCTATCGCGGGCATGTCGAATATCCAGCAGGCCGTCGGCTCGCCGTTCTACGCCACCCTCAATGCGGGCGGCGACACCGTGCCCGGGGTGGACTACACCGCGGTGGCCTCGCGCTGGGACGAGGTCACCAACCCCTACGACTGGGCATTCCTGCGCGCCGGCACCGGAGCCACCGTGCAGAACATCACCTTGCAAGAAGGGTGTGAACAGGACCTGTCCGACCACCTCACCATGATGTACTCGCCGCGCTCGGCGAGCATCGCTCTGAACGCCCTGGACCCGGCCGCCGCGACAGCGCCGGTGTGCACCTTCAACCCGTGGCTGATCGGCGGTGGCGGCAAACTATGACCACCAGCGTGACCGCGGGTTTGTGCGCGGCCGCACAGACCGAGAACATCGTGCGGCAACTGCTCGAGCGGATCCGCCGTCACAGCGGGCCGGGGGATCCGCTCCGCGAGGAGATCAACGCCGTCGTGGCCGGATGCCTGGACCTGGTGGCCGGCGAGGCGATGGCCCCGAGCGCCAGGATGGAACGCATCCACCGCGCCGCAGCGCGGTGGGCCGGAGTCGGGGTGCCAATCGAGACCGTGCACCGGCTCGTGCGCGAAGGCTTCCGACTCCACCTGGACACCCACCTCGACGATCGCCAATCACCGCCGCTGCGGCGCAATCAGATCGATCGGCTGATAGGGGCACAGAACGCGGTGAACGCGACCATGGCCAGAGCGTATCTGGAAGTTGCGCCAAGCACCGGCCCCGCACAGCAGCGGGAAGTGGCGCGTGCTCTGTTCGGTGGCCGCCATCCTGACCGGGTATCGCTGGAACACGGTGTGCCCCTCACACAGTGCAATACCGTCCTGGCGGTCGCGGCCACCGACGCGCGCGGTGCCCGGGCGATGGGCGCGTTTGCAGGAGTTGCCCGCGAGACAGTGCGGTTATCAAGTGCCGGCCTTGCTCAGCGAGTTCGGTGGCACAATCTTGGTCCCGGGCACGATCGCGGACGCCGAGGAGGGGCTGTGCACGTTCCTGACTCGGGTGCCACTGACCGCGTCGGTGGTCCGGGCCGACCCCCGCGGCGATACCCGCCGTCGCGGAGACCTCGCACGACCTGCTCGATGTGGCTCGCTGGGTTTATGGCAGCCCCGGGCTCTACCCGTTCGAGGATCTGGCCCTGGAATACCAGCTCACCCGGCCGGGCCCGACCCGTGACAGCCTGGCCGCCCTGCTGGACCCGAGCCCGAGCACCCGGAACTCTTGCAGACTCTGCGTGTACACATCAGCACCGATCTCAATCGTCGACTCAGCGCGCGGGCCATGTGCGTCCACGCGAACACCGTGGACTACCGGCTACGCCGGATCGGCACGCTGACCGGGCTGAACTGCACTCGTGCGACCGGGGTGTGGCGCTTGCGTGCGGCCCTGATCGCACGCAACTCTCCACCCCAGTCCTCGATGGCGCAGTGTTCGAACCACAACGCGCTGCGAGCAGCGATAACACTGCCCTCCGGAGTTGAGGCCCCCAGTGCCCGGCCAATGCCGACGTCGAGCCTGCCCCGCGGGTGCAAACGAAACGATCGAATTATGTTGAAAGACAATTTTTTCTCACCACCAGTTCTTGCTAGGTTTGGGGTGTGCATACGGTCGATCGGCCGACTATCCCCTTTGCTGTATCGGTACCCCGACATATGGGCGCGCGAAAGGACCACCAGGATGAGCTCGCCCAGCGTTTCCGATGCTGCGCCCCCGACGCTCACCGACCATCCCGCCGCCCGAGCGACCCGCCCGGAAAACGACGAGTTCTACTGCCCACCCCCCGATCTTGCGGCCCGACCGCCGGGCGCGATCCTGCGCACACGCGTCACCGAGATCGCCTTGTTCGGTGTCATCGCTCAGCGGTTCCCTGCCTGGCAACTGCTCTACCGCACCAGCGATCTGCACGGGACCCCCGAAGTCGCCGTCACCACGGTGCTGCTACCGGCCGACGCCGAGGCCATAGCCCGCCCGCTGGTGTCGTTTCAATGCGCGATCGACGGTGTCGGGTCGAACTGCTTCCCCTCCTACGCCCTACGCCGGGGCGCGCGAGCGCTCGGCGCGATTCCGCAACTGGAACTACCGGTCATCGCCGAAGCCCTGGCCCGAGGCTGGGCGGTCTCGATCCCCGATCACGGAGGCATGGGCGGGCATTTCGGGGTCGCGCGCGAACCCGGCTATCGCGCCCTCGACGCCGCCCGCGCGGCACTGGCCTTCGAACCACTGGGCTTGACACCCACCACCGAGGTCGGCCTGTGGGGCTATTCCGGCGGAGGGCTGGCGACCGCGTGGGCGGCAGAAGTCGCCGCACACTATGCTCCCGACCTCAATATCGTCGGCGCGGTCGCGGGCTCGCCCGTCGGTGATCCCGGGGCCACCTTCGTCCGGCTCAACGGCTCACTGCTGTCCGGGTTCTCCACGGTCTGCGTCGCGGCATTGCAGCGCGCCTACCCAGAACTCGAGCAACTACTGGCCAAGCACGCCAAACCCGAATTCCATACCCTCCTCGCCGACGCCGCCTCACGCACCACATTGGCACTGTTGTCACGATTTGCGGGCAAAAACCTGGACCGCTACAGCGAGTCCAGCTTCGCCGACCTGCTGAACCTGCCCGAGATGCGCGCCATCCTCGACGACATCCGTCCCGGGCTGCACGCGCCCTCGATGCCGGTCCTGGTCATTCAAGGTGTCAACGACGAACTGATCGCCGTCCAGGACGTGGACCGCCACGTCGAGCGATACCGGCGCGCCGGCGCACACGTGCGCTACGTCCGCGATCGTCTGAGTACGCACCTCGCCCTGCTCTACCTCGGCACCCCGATGACGATGGCTTGGCTGGCCGATCGATTCGGGGGTAACCCTCTGCCGCCCAGCACCACCACGACGGTGTGGTCGCTCACCTGGCGCGGATGCGATGTCGCGGCCCACCTACGATTCGCCGCAGTGTTCGTCCGGATGCTGTGCAGCAGGACTATCTCCCAACGTCACAAGTAGGAAGGCGGGACTGCTGCACGATCAGGTGACAGGTTCGGTCACGCAGCCTGAGTGGCTGGTGTGGTCATGATGGTCTCGTATTC